>JBAQEX010000064.1:0-5831 GCA_049286965.1 Microgenomates group bacterium
GTGGCTTCTACCAAAGCTTATATTGCGATGCTTTTGTTTTTTGTGGAGCTCTCGCTGCATATGAGCAGTAAAGCAGACCTAGATCGTCCAAAATATCAAAGTCTGCTCAAACAACTACTAAGCCAAGGGATTAAAAAGCAAATGCAAGCAATTGCCACTCGCCTAGCCAAATTGGATCATCTCTACGTTGTGGGTCGGGGAGACCTGGTCTCGATCGCCCAGGAAGCTGCGCTCAAATTTAAAGAAATCGGCTATCTTCACGCCGAGGCAATTGTCTCGGGTGAATTTAAGCACGGCCCCCTCGCGCTCATTAGTCACAACACCTCTGTGCTAGTGATCAAAAGGGCAGATGATCTCACGATCGAGTATACAATTGCAGAAATCAAAGCCAGGGGAGGCAAGCCGATAGTCCTAGATATCCCTGACCTAGGGTTATACTCTCCGCTCTACGGCGCCACTGCTGTCCATTTGATTAGCTTCTATGACTCCATCCTTAAAGGCATCAATCCAGACATGCCTCGCAATCTAGCTAAATCTGTGACAGTCAAATAGCAAAATTTTGAGCAGCTTTAATCAGCTCGTCTAAACTAACTAGTTTAGATTCTTTTTCGCTGCGCATTTTTATCTCAATTTTGTCTCCAGATTTTGTAGACACAACCGCTCGGATCGGGCATCCGATCATATCGGCCTCACCTAGTTTTTGTCCCGCTCCCACATCGGTCCGTTCGTCGTAGAGCACTTCTACGCCTGCTTTAGTGAGGAGTTTGTATACATCATCGGCGCGCTTTATCACTGCCTCGTCGTTGGTATTTAGACTTACGAGGTACACAGTATATGGGGCAATGCTAGCTGGCCACACGATGCCCCGCTCATCATTAAACTTTTCTACAATTACTCCCATGGTGCGAGAAATACCTATGCCGTAGCATCCCATGATCGGGAATATTTTATTTCCCTCACTGTCATTGATCGTTAAGTCAAACGCTTTGCAATATTTTTGACCCAAATCAAAGACATTGCCCACTTCCGAGGCCATTGCCGATTTAAGATGATCTTTGTGGCAAATCGGACATTCATCGCCCAGCTTGTAGGTTTTGATATCATCGACATTTACGCAGTAGTCACATTTGTCACAGTACAAAACAGGTGCCTCACCAGCATCCGTCAACACTTCAAACTCGTAACTCACTTTTTCGGTGAATGCTCCGCCCGATGCTTCAGTAGCCTTGGCAACTAGCCCTAGCCGCTTGTAGACGTTCATGTATGCGATCTTTGCATTGGCATAAAACTTGTCAAAGTCAGCTTGCGTAGCATGAAAGCTATACATGTCTTTCATCAGGAACTCGCGCCCCCGCATGATGCCAGATTTTGAGCGCAGTTCATCACGGAATTTCCAGTTGATATGGTAGATAGCAAGTGGCAAGTCTTTGGAGCTATGGATCCATTCTTTAGCTAGCGGCGTCACCGTCTCTTCGTTACTTTGCGCCAAGGCGTAGTCTTTGCCAGTACGGCTTTTTACTTTAAACAAAACATCTATTTTGTCCCAGCCTCCCGTTTGTTTCCACAAAGCGCTCGGGTGGAGAATTGGCATCAGCACTTCTTGGGCGCCGATTGAGTCCATTTCTTCTCGTACAATCTTAGATATTTTATTTAAGACTCGCAGACCCAAGGGGAGGTAACTATATACCCCAGCCATCACTTGCCGCACGAATCCAGCCTGTACAAGCAGTCGGTGATTGGCAGTATCGGCCGATCCCGGAGCAGTTTTTAAAGTTTTAGCAAACATTTGTGAGTATTTCATAATTCTCCTTTTAAAATAATTTTCCACCTACTACTGCGTTATCTTTGTCTGGTACCATCAGTATACACTCGTGATCTGAGTCAGGGACGCCAAGCGTAAGTACCTCAGACTGGAAAGGTCCAATCTGACGGGGAGGGAAGTTGACCACTCCCATCACTAGTTTGCCCATCAATTGATCCTTGGTATAGTGTTTCACTAGCTGAGCACTAGACACTTTAGTCCCGATCTCAGTACCAAAATCTATTTTCAGTTTGTACGCAGGTTTACGGGCTTCGGGAAATTCTTCGACCGCCACAATGCGTCCCACGCGGATATCCAGTTTTACAAAGTCATCGTATGTTGCCATAGGTTCCCCTTATATTAAATTATTTGTATTGATTGTTTAGCTCTCTCATTTTAGCACTTGCAGCCTTCATACCTAGGCGAAAAACACTAGATATCTCGCCCATCTCACCATTACTTGCTTCAGTAATCCCTCCTTTACTAGCTACGCGTCTGGCGATTTGATCTAAACTCTCTCCCTGCCGTAGTGACTGCATAACTGCTCCAAGCGATTGAATAATTGTCTCTACTGCCTCCTCAGGTAAGTACTCCAAACCAGTCACCAATGATTGCTGGTATTCATTGAGTAAGTAGGCAATTCTCCCCATATCACATGCTTTATGTGTCTCTTTATCGATGACTCTATCACGCCCAACACCAACATAATAAGAATTACCAATGTGGTTAAAGAGTTGATTAATACGAGCTGTCTTAGTAGCCTCAAGGACTGATTCGCTTGTCCATACAATATTTTGAGGAGAGTAAGCAATGCCTTTATTGGTCATTGCGCGCACAAGAGTCAGGCTTTGATTGCGCGTATGACTAGCTAAACTGGATAGGTTCAAAGCCGCCCCAAACGAAATCACGATATTTTCATCATTCAGTGATCCAGTATATTTATCTAACCAAGTCAAAATATCGCCTTGTTTCATGCATAGGAGTAAAATCTTGGACTCAAGAATTTGCTGGAAGTAATTAGGGGTGTTACGAGAAGTACCAACCACTTCACTATGATCAAATCTCCTCATCAGTGCAGTCCCAAGAGAACCCATCCCTATAACAGTAGCTTCATGTATGTATTTAGTCATAAAAAAATCCTCATCATCACCCACCAGAAAAATATCTGATAGGTAAGGACGAGGATTGTCTCGTGGTACCACCTTACTTTCTTTAGCCTACAAAAAACCCACCTTGCGGTGGAGTCAGGTATGTAAGCTATCGCTCATTATCTGCGCTCCGTTGCCGACACGCTTTGTCGTATTTTTACGGGTGACTTCCGTCGTACTCATCGTACGCAGCTTGTCTGGCGGGAAACC
Organism: Microgenomates group bacterium; assembly: GCA_049286965.1. Taxonomy (GTDB): domain Bacteria; phylum Patescibacteriota; class Microgenomatia; order UBA1400; family UBA12108; genus CAJAUT01. The sequence continues at coordinate 3,160 of JBAQEX010000064.1, forward strand.
AAACTATAACGCCTTTATTATTAACTTAGGGAAAATTATACGGTATATGTCAATAGCTCGTCAAAGATGGGTGTCACGCTCGCTTCCGCAATGCTATTCAAATCTATCTTGACTTTGCTTTGCATCCACTCTTCAAACCAATACGTCCAGTCATACCAAGTAGGGGTGCCGACCCCGCCATATCTAGCTTTGAGATCGTCAATTCGCTCACGGTAGCTCACAACTCCCGATGGCTTTACACGACAATCTGCATACATCAAAATAATGGCAGCTATACTCGTTTTGGCGAGCTCGCCTTCTTTGGCTTCAGCAAAATATAATTTTTCTTCCTCATCAATAAATGGGATAAATTGATCAAGTTTAGCCTCTCGTAACATCAAGGTCGTAGCCTCATGGGCATCGTGCCCATACTTGTCCCAGTAGGTTTGTTGTACACCCTGCCAGTACTCCAAGTTTTCGATTTTGCCGAACTTGCCATCACTTTTGGTGAGATCAAACTTTACGATATTGCCCATATCATGTAGCAGACATAGATCGGTGATCAGCTTGACGTCGCATTTATCTTTCCAGTTTTCTGCTACTATCTTAGCCACACCCGCCACTTTCAACATGTGAGTCTCTAGTTGTGGCATGATGTAAAACTGGGTATATAATTGTTTTAGTTGCATATGAAAAAACTACTTATTGTCTTATTAATTCTCATTTTACTGCCAGTTGCTCTACTTGCCTATCTCGGCGTGATACCAGGACTGGCAAAATACACCGCGCGTCCAGTTGATCTAGGTATCAAAGCTGACAAAACACTTGTCACAACATTTGAAAATAAATACGGTGTCAAAGATGGCAGTGGCAAAGTCAAACTCGACGTAAACCTTTCGAGCCAAGAGATTACTTCCGTTTTTGCAGTCTGGGAAGATCGAGATGTTTATTTCCCTCTCAAAAATGTCCAAGTTCGATTTAACGCCGACGGGACAGGGGAAGCCTCTGGTTATCTCAAAATTGACACCGCAATCAATCTAGCCAAAAATTTGGGTTATAGTGACGCCGATATTGCCCAGGGCAAAGATTACATCAAATACGTCTCTGGCGACTTGCCATTTTATGTCAAAGGAGTAGGGGGCATGGCAAACAACAAGCTCAGCATCAGCCCAAGCAATTTCCAGGTCGGGAGAGTCACGGTCCCAGAGTCTATTACCTCTCCGCTCTCCAAAGTGGTAGGGGACATGATCACTAGGCGTATCTCCCAGATTGGTGGGGCAGACATCCGCGATGCCAATTTCAAAAACGGCAGCTTTCACTTAGATGGGACTGTCCCAGATACAATCAAGTACTAACATAGTGTAATATATCTATATGGCAGTCAAACGCACCCACCACAAGTCTCCATTTGCAGAGTATTTCAACTACCTCTCCCGCATCGATCGCGGCAAAAGGTATTCCAAAGAATATGGTTCAATCCTTTTGCTTTCCCTCACCGAAGAGGTGGGTGAAATCGCCCGTGCCTACCTCGCCGAGCACGGCCGTAAACCACTCAACTTGGCCGCACAGCAAGATGAGTCCTACGAGCAAGAACTAGGTGATCTAGTAGTCACGATCCTGCGCATTGCCCGCATCAAAGATATCAATCTCCATGAACGCATCTTGGGGACGCTGCGGAAGATCGAAGCCCGCAAACTAAAACCCAAAGAATATAAAGAGCTAGTATGAAAAAACTATTGTTTTTACAGTTCCGAACTTTTGTGATTATGTTTGCTTTCTCTCTCATTTCCTATGTGCAACCCGTTTCTGCCAAAGTGATGTTCCAGGAACAGGGGGCCATCACTATTCCTGCAAACCAAACCATCGACGATGACCTCTTTATCGCTGGCGAAAGCGTCGCCATCAGCGGCAACATCAAAGGCGATGTCTTTGTCGGGACAGGCAATCTCACGCTCACCCACGCAATTATCGAAGGCTCACTGATTGTAGGGGCTGGCAACGTCACGATAGACAAAGATAGTAAGATTGGCGGCTCACTCATTGTGGGTGCTGGCAACCTGACAAGCTCAGCTCCCGTTGGTCGTAATGTCATGGCTGGGGCTGGCAGCATTTACCTAAACAGCAAAGTCGGCAAAGAGGCTAGGCTCGGGGCGGGCAATATCGAGCTGGGACCCCTTACTTCAGTCACTGGCGACCTCACCTATGCACTAGGTGAAGATACTTCAACCATCAAACAAGATCCAAGCTCCACCATCTCTGGGTCCGTGACTCGCTACACTCCCCCAGTTGCTTCCAAACAAGAGCTAGATAAAGCCAAGCAAGATTTATCTAGATTTGGCACAGTCGCACGCAGTGGTTGGCTACTCATCTCATTTATCGGTTCGCTCCTAGTGGGATTCTTAATCCTCAAGCTCTTCCCCAAAACTTCGCAGGGGCTTGCATCCCAAGTATCGACTTCACTAATGCCTAGTTTGGGCATCGGATTCCTCATCATTGTCGCGTCAGTCCCAGTTTTCCTGGTACTTTGCCTAACCATCATCGGCTTGCCCCTAGCCGGGCTGCTATTCCTGCTGTTCTGTCTCGAGCTGCACCTGGCCAAACTAGTTGCCAGTTTCGCGCTTGGCCAATTTGTAGCTAAGATCTTTAACTGGAACAAAATAGGTATTTATACGGCCTTCGCGCTTGGCTTGGCA
>JBAQEX010000065.1:0-1980 GCA_049286965.1 Microgenomates group bacterium
AGTCAGTACAGCACCAATAAATAAGTGATAAATATTGATTTTTTTAGTCATAAATAACAAAAAAGTAATTGCGATCCCAAGCAACCCACCCCAAGATTTTGCTAAATATATCGCCGCTATCTGTGTCATCAAGCCTAAAATCCAAAAAACTTTATAGTATTTAGTGGATTGAGTAATATTCCACAAAGTAAAAACAGTAGTTACTGCCAAATAGCCTGCCAAAATATTTGGATTGCCAAAGCCATAGGAAAAACTGTTCTTACCCATTATCAAAACAATATTAATCAACGAAACCACGATACTTCCAGCAGATACTCCAATACAAAACAATTTGTCCCACGCATGATCCCAAACAATCCCAATGATGATCGAAAACACTACTAAATGAACGAGTGTAAAGAGTCCATCAAATCTCGCAGGGTTCCCAAACAGACTCTGCAAAAAAGTATGATTGAGCATACTAGAAAAGAAAAGCGTCATCACCAGCAGTATCGGGAGACTTGAAAAAAGCGTAAATTTATACCGATTTATTTTACTACTGAAAAGTGATACGCAGGCAAGGATCATTACGAACAAAATGACATACCAAGCTTTGGGTATTTCAAATGGTGAATATATATTTGCCGCGTAAATTAGGGGTAGAAATCCAAACCATATCGCTATTGACTTGCCCATGGATTTCACTATACACTGAACTGTATGGATACAGCGACAGTTGAACCAAAAGAAAATATCGTGGGTCGGTTACTCACCAAATGGTTACAGCTCCCCCTCATTGCCAAACTCATCTCTGCCACAATTTTCTTTTCTCTACTTGGAACTGGTTTATATTTTTTAGTTGCTAAAACCTCGCAGATAGCTTTCATCGAAAATACACCAGTTACTCCACCATATCAATCATCCTACCCCAGTCCCACGCCCTCTCCAGTTGCTTCAGCTGCCCAGTGCAGAACTATGGTTGCATCCGCCGAAATTTCTCGCCCATGTTCGCTAGAGGGCTTTTACAATATCAAATATCAATGTGATGACGGTCGCACTTTTGTGCTTGGCAACGGCACAACATGTCTAGATTTAGCCACTACCGCAAACCAAGCTAGGCAAAATTGTGGAACAATTTGCAATGTCATTCCGCCATCTCCATCGACCACAGCCTCTCCAACTATTAGACCTAGCTCCACCCCCAAGCCCGCCTCGCCAAAGCCATCCCCCAGCGTGCGTCCATCCCCAATTGCCTCCTCAACTACTTTCCCTAGCCCAACAGCCATGCCTATCCCCTCACTCCCCCCAGTGCCAAAGAGTTGCTACAAGATATTTGGACGCAAGATTTGTATCCCATTCCCGATCCCTAGTCCTCGCACCAATTAAAACTTAAAAAATGCGCAAAATAATCATTATCTGCATTTTGATGCAGTTTATTTGTAGCAAAGCGAAAGCCATTGATTTTACTATCCATGATCCTGTAGTCACTAATTTAGAAATATCGCTTACGGCCAGCATTTCAGCAACCAGCAATTATTATTTGCAAGGCACTATCCGGTCTCAGTCTAGTAGCAAATATTTTGGCGAAACCCAAAATAATAAAGGGGATTGGATTGATTACGTAAGTAGCCCCGAAAAAGAATATATTGCCAGTAATTTTTTCTTAACTGATGTCAAAAACGCAACCTGGTCTGGCATGATCAAACTAAGGTTCAAATTGGACGATCCCAGCTATTTGGGTCCAGGAGTATATGACCTCAAACTCCGTCGCTATACCGGCAATTCCAGCAGTAGCGCAGGAGACTCAAATACCCTCACTATCAATTTGACCGCACAAGCCCCAACTCCCTCGCCCTCACCCACACTACTTCCTTCTCCATCACCTTCTCCAACCCCAAAACCCAGTCCCATCCCCTCACCCAAACCATCTCCTGTAATATCCCCAAGTCCTAGCCCAGAGGGGGAAGTGGCGGGGGTTGCAGACATTGATCTCTCTAGCTT
>JBAQEX010000066.1:0-2306 GCA_049286965.1 Microgenomates group bacterium
TATCAGAGGCTGCCGAAATGATCTCTACCCACGCCGATCCAGATGCCAATATAATATTCGGAGCCACGATCGACGAAGCTATGGGCGACCAGATCAAGATATCTGTGATTGCCACCGGGTTCGATAGTAATCGTGGTAGTTTTGCCGGGTTGCAAGGACTAGGGCAATCATCGACTCAGTTTACCCCCAAAAATGATGATAAATCCGACGACGATGACGACACTCCTTTTGTCCCCCCCAAGCCCAGCACCAAAGACGACTCTTCCGACCCCTTCGATATTCCCGCCTTCCTGAGGCAACAGTAATAATATGACAACCAATTTGCTAGAAAAGCAAGATCAAATACATCCAAATTCATTTTATAAACTTACTCATTTTGGGAGTCGTTCTAATAATAGTTGGCAAGGCAGATTTTACAGAGTTGCACAATACGCAGCACCAGTCGTAGTTTATGATCAGATATCTCGTCCACATTCATTTCTCCATCACTTATTGCCGTCTTTTTCAGCCGTCTCTAAAGGGTTATTCCTAACAGAATCATCTTCGGTCATCGGCGAATATCATTCACTTGGAGAGAGATTATCAAAGGATGATCTAGAGGTTGCGGCTAGATTATTCGAAGCTGGTGCACCTGAACAGGCCTGGCTAATCCTAGCCTGTCAACTAGCTACACCACGGGAATTAGGGATATCAATTTCTGATGCAAAAATGGCAGTTATTCACAATTCGATGATTAGAAAATGAGCTATAGCCTTCAAGGTGAGACCTTGTAGGCCTGAGGAGTAGTCATAAAAAATATATGTTAAAAGGTTTTAAAGAAAAAGCCTCATTTTTAGAAAAATTCTACACAGGGTTGAATGATTTTTTTATGTCCGTGGTTGCCAGATCCTGGGGTAGAGTTCCAAGCAAGAGTAGAGGTGTAAACGGAGTCATAATCACTGAAAACAAAAATCTCGATTTTAGTAGGGCTGGTGATTCTAATCCAGTCGAGGACCTTGAGCTCAAAAAATAACCTCGCAACTTACTCTATCTTTCTCACTATATACTCAATCTGTCTGTCGGGCATCACCACAATCGCTTTTTCATTCACCCGCTTACCTAGTAGTGCCAGGCCAATAGGTGAATCAATTGAGATCATGGATTTTTTGGGATCCGACTCACTCGATCCTACCAGGGTATAGGTATACTCTTTACCGTTTAGTTCAACTGTGATCTTATTCCCAAACTCCACTTTTTCACTGCCTTTTGCAGTTTTTACGACGCCGTATTTGATATTAAACTCTAGTTTACGCAGTTCGCGGTCCACGTTGCCTAGTTCAAATCTCGCCGCCGTATAAGCCCCATTTTCCGACAAATCTCCCATTTCTCGTGCCCGCTGGAGCGAGACCAGCACAATCTCGCGCTTGGCCAGCAGCTCGTTTCGCCTTACGCTGAGCCCATCATACCCAGCCTTGGTAAAAGGGACTGGGTCCGGTTGTTTCATGTGTCGCACTATCGCTCGTTTTGCCATGCCCGTATCATATCACGCGCCTACTTTACGGGGACGGTCCTTGTAAAGTACGAGTAATTACATTTTAGCGTATTCACGCATGTTTTCTTGTATTATTGCGATATCTGGTTTTACGCCGCCCTCAAAAATATCAGCCGCAAGCAGTTTGAGCATACCTTGTAGAAACCAGTCGCCACTAAATTGGCTTATTGAAAACTCATCTTCAAAAGACGTTTGTAGGGTATGTTGATCTACGTGGTAGCCACTCCAAGGGGCTACTCGCAGTGGCCTACGCAGCACCATGCCCGACTCATCAGTAATTATCCCTGCATATGGGCCGGTAATTATTAGAAATGTATCTACGCCAATAACCTTCTTTATCGCTACAAATTTGTTGTCATACGGTAGCGCGTAGGTACATAATTTCTTTTTTTCGAGGTACGCATTCATCATATTAAAACCGTGCCACACATCACTCTCCCCACAAGTCGGGTTGCAGGCTTGTAATTCACTCGGGATCAATATCTTTGTCAACTCTGCTTTTAGCATAATATAGGACGCTATTTTAGCATAGCGGAGATATGTTACAATTACTTCACAAAAGCGTTAATAGTGTAGCCATCACTACACGAGCTGGGAGAAGAATAAATTAGACCTCCCCGGGTAAGCCCGTAACAGCAGTACGAGAATCAAATAGGGTGGAACCACGTCGCAGACGTCCCTTGGGGAATATGTACGTGGTTTTTTCGTATACTCTGGGAAAGCCAAAATAAAAATAAATACGATCCCTCACACACATATACTCAGTGTGAGTGGA
>JBAQEX010000067.1:0-3521 GCA_049286965.1 Microgenomates group bacterium
GGGTAGTAGGTAGCGATAATTCTTTTGAGGTCCCTAGACTGGAATAGCTCAATTATGGCAATGAGGGCTAGACCCATCCCAAAGAATGCCGCTTGAGGACGCGTAAACTGGGCCAGGGCAATAAAAATGGCGGCCTTCCAGTGATCTTTTTTGAATAAATATATCAAGAATACTAGGATGAAAAACAAAAACATGCTCTCAGAGCTACCAGTGTGAGACACAATAAACCACCGGGGCGAGAGGAAAATAAAAGGCAAGGTAAGGGCAAGTGGGTGTTTGGTAACGCGCAGGGTAACTAGGAGCTCGTAGAGAGCTAAATATGACAAGAGAGTGAATGAGATGCTCACAAGGAGCATGGCCTGGAAATAGCCTAGGGGCGAGAGAGCTTTGATGGCGAGGGTATAGAGCGGGAAATGAGCAGGGAGCCATGACCAGTCGGGAGTGATGTCACCAGAATGGATAAAGTTGTTGGTATAGGCAAGGGTCGGATTGTACATGCTCATGGCGGCCAGGACGTAGCTAGGTCCGTCCCAGTTTTTGTACACTATTTCCATCTTTGTAGCTTTTGTAGCCAAGTAATATCCAAAGAATATGGAGCTAGACAAGATAAATGCGAAGATGAGCCACAACCAGTCTCTTTTTATTTGCATAAATCTCCTGGATATTGAGTTTTTGCTATTTCGTAGATAACATCTATATCGTAAATGGCATGCAAATCTAGACTACCTGAAAAATCGTGAGAGACAAAGCTAGCGTATTTGAAATAATGACCCGTGGGATCATCGACCAGTAATGTTTTGATTGGAATGGATGGCTGCCTGTTTTTAAGACACAGGAGTTTCTCCATATTTGTGCCTTGGAAGTGGAGATTATTCCAGTGATCGGCATTGGAAAACCCCCACTGGTCGGGGCTAGCCCATTTTGCATTTATCTGGAAATCGGCTGGATCTAGCTGCCAATAAATACCCGCAAAAACAGGCGCAAAAAAAATATTATCGTAGATCGTATAGTCCCTCTTGGTGCTCAGATATCGATAAATGTCAGGAGCATCATACTTGAATAATAATGGATCTTTGATCGCAAAGGTTGTGAAGTAATAAATCAGATATTTGGACGACTGGAATATCCCTAGTCCCAAGATTGTAAGCAGCAAGGGAAACACGAGATACTTCCTAAATTTGGGTGAACTGAACAACTCTAGAAAAGTGTTTAACCCCAGCGAAATCAATACCATGATAATGAGTAATCCCAACGTGTTGCGATGATAGACCACAGAACCCAACAACGAGACTATTGAGATAGATCCAAGGAGGGAGCCTGCCATAAATAAGGCTCGGGGATCCAAAAGGTAAAGGAGCTTGAAAAAAGCATAAATGCCTAAGAGATAAAATGGTATGAGGTACGGGAGATATGCGCCATAATCACTAGGCACAATATAAGCGTCGTAGCTTTTAAAGAAGAGATATTCTGGAGATAATAATTTGATGGCAGTGTTGCCAGCTTGCTCTATAAATAAAACTGGTTTGTTCCAGAAGAAATAACAGATTTTGGAGAAAATTAGATTCTTGCCTGAAGTCAGATAGCAATTGCTTCTGGCTTCGTTGATCGTGAGCTCATAACCGAACTCATGAAGTTTAGATTCTTGTGATAAGCGCATTAGTCCTGCCTTACTAAACATTTGAGACCCTATCGGGAGAATAACTAAAACATACAAGAGAAGTGTCAGAATATGATGCCTGATGAAGCGTTGAGACTTGAGATAATCTATGACTATAACCAGCAAAACAAGCCCCACACCAAGATAACGGAATGAACCGTAAAAATAAGCTGCCAAGGCCGCGCCAAGGCCTAGGATTACCCATAATATAACCGGAGATTTTTTGTCTTTGAGGATGGTGAGTCCAGCCAAAAATGAGAGTGACAAGAATAATAATCCGACGTTCGATTCATAGAATAAGCGACTAATCCCAAAATGCCAAGGGCTTAGTGCGAGGATTGTAACTGAGATTAGGGCGACCACGGATTTGCTGGTAAGCTGACGAATAATAAAATAAAACACAAAAAGTGTTAGATATCCTGCGATAGCGGATGGCAATCTAGCTGAGGTGGTATTTAAACCAGTCCAGCTGATTGCACCTGCGATCAAATATGTGAGATTGAGTTTGTACTCACCGGTTGAGCGAAACATCAGTGGCAGAGACACCCCATGGAGGTCTTTGCTTGTTTGGGATATAGAGTATGCGTCATAGAGATAATATGCCTCGTCTTGAGTGAGCCCTTGGGGGACATTGCCAAGGCGCGTAAATCTGAACAATCCGGTAACTAAAAATATGGAAAATATTGCAATAAAAAAAGCCCATGTGACTGAGTGGGTTTTAAACATAGTTCTATTATGCCACGAATAGACCACTCGTAAATAGAGCGATGGACACGAATAAAAAGACAGATTGGATGAGTATAGTTAGGATGAAGCTTCTCTTTGAAAGTTCTTGAGACAAGACTATAAGCAAGGGGATGGCTGCCAAGACGTAGCGTGGGTAAGACGACAAGGTGCCAGATAGTGTGGGGATGATAAGCACAGTGAGAGTATAGAATAGCTCTGGCAAGCTCAATTTGCGCCAATATTTGATGAGCACAGTGACTACCAAGATAAAAAGTGAGATTTCGGCAACTGCGCGCCAGTACAGGAGAGTCGAGGGGTCAGCAGTGAATGTCATTTTGAGGTAGCGGAAAATCACTTGGGGCAAGAACACTATTTCACCTCCCGAGCGACCCATGCCAAAGATGGGTTGGGAGTGAATGAAGGCAAGTGGATCTCCGAGAGTCTTCCACAGATAAACCATGTAGGAGGCTAATCCAGTGAGCGAGATCAAAGCAGCTGCAAATATTTTTTTCCAGTCTACCCTCCCCCACATGGACATCACAAGATATGCAATCATAGCGATCCCCACAAATCTCGTGGCGGTAGACAGCGCTACGGCGAGAGCGGCTGCGTAGTACATTTTCTTCTTGATGAAGTACAACATGAGCGCAAACGCCAAGAGATAGAGTGACTCGGTGTAGACTGAGAGAAAGTAAAAACTGGCCGGAAATGAAAGCAAAAGCGCGACAAATTTCCAACCATGTTTTGGATAGAGATCGTGCAAGATGAGCAGTGAAATAAGTAGAGAGATTAGACTAATGGAGATGCCTGCAACGAGTTTGTCTACCCCTAGATTTATAAGTCCGTGGATGAGGAATGGATATGCGGGGAAAAAGGCTACTTCTCCCCCGTCAGGATAAAACCCAGCACTGGCAATCCTTAAATAGTGGATGCCATCAAAATGGGCGAAAGTGCTAAAGAACCTGTTGTAATGGGGTGATAAATCGGTAGTGTAGTATGGGAAAGTCGGAGTAAAGGGAAACTGGTGTATCGCGACGGCGATAGCAATCACAACAAAGATGATCCACAAAAAGACGATAGTGAAAAGCCTGTTGGTGTTACTTTGCCAAAAGTTTTTCATAGACGGCATGAGTTAATT
>JBAQEX010000068.1:0-12104 GCA_049286965.1 Microgenomates group bacterium
ACGTGATCCCGTGCAAATGGAGAATCAGCGGTAGGAATGCTCTTTTCGTTTGTTCTTGTTAAACCACCCTCGATATCTTACTCTGTGAAACTCAAAGCAATCATCTGGAGTAGTGATCAGAAATATATCACCTCTGGTAGCAATAGTCAACCTATAACTTTTTATCTACTACAATTACACATATCCCATATAAATTTCGTATCTGGATTTACCCATTTTTCACTCACTGTGGATAACTCACGAACAACTTATTGTGCACCATAGCAATCCTATACTTTGCAGCTGGGAGAGAAGTATTACCAAGCGAACTCAAAGAGCGATAGCGATGCTGTACTATATCTGGCGAAACCTCCGCCAAGGAGAAAGCCAGAATAGGATACAGCATATAAAGTGAGCGTCTGGTATACGAACGAGCCTGCAAAGCGTGCTTTTCTGTGTTCCTCTTTTCGCACGACCAAAAGAGGAACTCGGCAGGTGCGGCCGAGACCGCACTAAAAAAAATAAAAGAAACAAAAGAAAAATTAGAGTGATTTTACAATTTCACTCACCCTCTTAAAACTATCTCTCGAGTAAATCTTTGTATACCCCAGTTTACTCGCCTCCTTGACCCTCTTCTCGCTCCAAGACACACTGCGTATCTCTCCCAGTAGCCCCACTTCCCCTACTGCCACACTATTTTTGGGCAACGCCTTCCCGCTACTAGAGCTAGCCACCGCCAAACAAATCGCGAGATCAATCGCCGGCTCTTTGACCGTCAGTCCCCCCGTCACTTTGATAAACACGTCTTTATTCCCAATCGGTAGCCTCGCATACTTTTGCAGTACACCCAGCAGGATCATCACGCGTCGTACGTCTACCCCCTGCGACACTCGCCTAGGTACTGGCAGCTCAGAGTCGACTACCAGCGCTTGTACCTCTAGTAGCACCGGTCTCGTCCCCTCCATGATCACCGACACACTAGACCCCACCGCTCCCTCTTCGCGTTCTGATAGGAAAAACTCACTTGGATTCTTTACTTCCTCTAGTCCCGACTCCACCATCTTGAATACTCCCACCTCGTCCGTCGCCCCAAATCTATTCTTTTGGGTGCGCAGCAGCCGTAGGTCATAATACCGATCACCCGTGAGTTCAAGGACTGCATCCACCATGTGCTCAAGCACTTTGGGGCCCGCCATCTCACCATCTTTGGTCACGTGTCCCACGAGCACGACGGGCACGTTGTGACCCTTTGCATAACCTATTAGTCGCGCGGTACACTCTCGTATTTGCGATATCGACCCCGCCAGTCCCGGCAGCTCTGTTGAATACAGAGTTTGTACAGAATCAATGATTACCAAGGATAAATCCAATTTTTCAATACTTGCAATTATCGCGTCCACATCCGTTTCCGCCAACATTTGCAACTCTCCCTGCGAGGACTGTCCTCGCAGGCGCCCTATCCGTATCTTTACTTGCCCTGGACTCTCCTCTCCACAGACGTAAACCACCTTGTCTATCTTCATCGCCAGTTGAGTAAGGATAGTACTCTTTCCTATCCCAGGTTCCCCTATCATCAGTATTACTTCCCCAGGCACTATTCCTCCTCCCAGCACTCTATCTAGCTCCCCTATCCCCGTCGCTCGTCTCGTCACTGACCCACTCTCTATCTCACTGAGTTTCTGCAACTTTGCGACTCCTACACTCCCAGAGTGAAGGGAGCCCACACTCCGGGAGTGTTTACCCACCATCACTGATTCAGTCATTGTGTTCCACTTCCCACACTCACTACACTGTCCGCCCCACTTCGGCGCTTGCGCCCCGCAATTACTACACTCATACACCATGGAAGACTTGCTCATCCCCCTATTCTACCGCATCAACAATCTCAACCAAAAAGAAAATCTTAAAATTAAACTACTGGCAAAGCCAAGCCTGAAAACCTATGATTTTCATCAATCTCGACACATCCAACCGAGATGTTGCCCTTTTTTCCAGTAGCTCTCCATATAGCATCTCGCATGTCTATCGCCCGTCCAATCATTTTATTTTTTTCTTTTCCATTTTTAATCCATTCATCTACTACTGGCTCAGATTCCTGAGCCACTGCACCCCCACATCTATTTAAATGTACCAACAACGCAAGTTCTGGATGAGTTGTAGATGCAAGTAATACATTTGCCCAAAACGCTACATCATTATCAAATCTTTTCGCAGACTTCTCCAAAAACAGGTTTAGCTTACCTGGTTTTCCATTTCTTTGCTCAGCCCCACCAGCAGATGTAACCATAATCCTGTCAATGCCATTCATAGCCAAATGACCATATACGTCAGCACTTTGCCTCCTATCCATACATCCATAAACCAACAAAGAAGCAGTAGTAAGAGCATCTACATCATATTTACCTGGCAACATCAAATTATATTGACCATACACCGGGATACCAGATATATTCATTGAATTACCATGACCACCCACATAACTCAAATCCTTTCCATGAGTTACTATAAAATCGGTAGTCACTTGTCCGATTTCTTTTGCAGTAGTCATAAAAAATCTACTCATCCATTACGTATAACAAAAGTGAATTATAAGACTGAAAGTAAAAATCCGTCAAGATAGAAAAATAACTGACAACTTTAGTCTAAATCTACATTATTACCTATAGTCACGTTCCGATATGCCATTTGCTCTTCTGATGATATAACAGGTTCAGGTTCATACCCTTTCGATTTAGCTCTTAAAAATACAACTAAGCTTTCTAATCCCACAAAAACTAAGATCTTTTCAAACCCGCTATAGTTATCAAATAACCCCTCTTGGATCTCAGTTTTTTCATGGTTAGTCCAGTTGGTCATATTTCTCCTTTATCAATATATCAAAGTATATCTTAACCCAAGATCAAAAATATTACAACCTATAGGATGTTTTCAGGAAAACCTTACTGCCCCATTTCAAACGTATATACCGGTAGCCCCCAGGCTAGAGCCGAGACAGTCTGACGCACCCCCTCATTCTGCAAGTGCTCCATGTGGGTCATCACGGCCTCTGGGTCCACGTCTAGGTCTTTGATGATGTTCTTCCCGTCCATGGCCAGAAGATAAGCGACTTTTTTGTTTAAATACTGTACAACTTGCGGGTGATTCACAAACATGGAAATGGAGCCATCGGTTGGGGCAACCATCGGGATCATGGTTTTATCAGTTAGTTCATCTCCTGGGATTACAATCGAAACCACCGCCCCTTCCTTGTGGTCGCCAGGCAACATCGGGTATGCTAGTTGGCTTGCTTTCTCTGGCACATTCCACATGGTATCAAAAAACGCCACCGACAGTGATCGCAGCACTTTCTCCGACATCCCATACTGCTCAGGCTTTGTCATCATCAGCTTCATGTGGCCACATCCTACAAACCTCGAGTCCAGGAGATAGCGGGACAAAAATACTTGGAGCCTTGGATCAGGGTTCGTGACAAAGTTGTACATCTCATGGGCGGTATGGAATTTCTTCCCCGCCATCCTCTTTGCCCCGTATCCTTCATTTAAGAATTCCGCCAGGTGGTGCATGGCATGTTCATCGGTGTGCATATAAAACCTGCCCATATGTGAAAGATACCAGTCAAAGACTTTCAGGATTTCTCCAGGGTTAAAGTGTCGCCCCGCCACTGCCCCCACCGCAATCACAGCCTCAGCTAGTCTAGATACATCACCTCCGGGGTTTCCCACCACAGGGTTCGTCTCACGCCCATCTACGCACGCGTCATATTCTTCCTGGAAAATGTCCCCCAGTTTCACCCATCTCACCACTCCCTTTTGTTTTAGATGCGCCGCAATCTCTTCCTGTGTATACGTTTTACGAGGGTTAGGTAAACATACTGCTTTCATAACTTTGTTATTGTACCAAACAATCAGCTAAAGAAAAATAAAGTGGGTGCAGGCGTATTTCACAGTCAAAAAATATTACGGAGCGCGACGGCGCGAGTTAGAGGTCAATTTTGCACTAGCAAAATATGACCGTTTTTTTGCGTGAAGTACGTCGAACCCGCCCACAATTTTACTCTTCTACAGCGGACAAAAGTCCTTTGAGTTGTTCCTCGACAGCCTTCCAGTCACCATTAGAGCTACGAATCTCTTCAAAGATCCACTGCAGGTCTACTAGGATCTGGTCGTCCTTTACTATCATTTTTGTTTTGCTCATGTAACCTCCAATGTTTTAATGGTCTAATGTTTTAATTGTTCAATTTACTTGTATCCCACTGGTACTTCTTTCAGGACTGGGCCTAGTGACATGCGCCTGTGTTCTGGGTCAACATTTTCCACAAGCACCTCGATTTTTTCGCCAGGTGTTAACTCCCCAAATGAACCCAGTCGTGATACGTGGATTAGACCATCCACTCCAGGCTCAAAGTTTACAAACACCCCAAATGGAGCGCTGCGTGACACTGTCCCCTTTACGGTTGTGCCAGCACTGTATTTCTCTGCTACCATACTCCATGGATCGGCTTGGAGTTGTTTCATAGACAAGTTTAGTTTGCCAGTGCCTTCCTCAACTCCCAGCACTTTGACTTCGACTTTATCCCCGACTTTGAGATATTTGTGGATATCATCCACTTTTTCCCAGGAGATTTCCGAGATGTGTACTAGTCCCTCGACTGTAATCCCCTCTACTACGACCGCCACAAACGCACCAAATGAAAGTACGCCAGTAACCGACCCAGAGAATGTATTACCTACTTTTACAGCCTTTAGGGCTGACTCCCTCTGTTCCATCACGGCCGCTTCAGATACGTGCTTCTCAGAGAAGATGAGTCTATTTTTCTCCCGGTCTACCTCAATTGGTTTGACGGAGATATCTTTACCCACAAGTCCCTGCAGGTTACCGGCATAAGTTGATCCAAATTGAGACGATGGGATAAATCCTCGTAGTCCTTGCCATCTCACGATCATCCCGCCACGGTTCAGCTCAACTGTTTTTACAATCACTTCTTTTTCATTCTTTAGGTAATCATCTAGCATGGTCCAGAGCTTATCAAACATGGCGCGCTTGAGTGAGAGTAGGATTTGCCCTCTTTCGTTTTCATCCGACGCTACATAGACATCGATCTCATCGCCTACTTTGATTGTTTCAATAAATTCTTTGGCAAAATCATATTCGCGCTCAGCCACAATCCCTTCAGTCTTGGCCCCTATATCTACCATCACCATCTTGCGTGTGACTGCAGTGACTAGACCTTTTAGGGTCTCACCTTTTTTAGGTACGGAAAGAGTATAACCAGAGGTAGCCAGTAGCTCCTCCATTGTTGTGGGTTCTTTTGCTACTACTTTCTTTGTTTCTTTGATTTTCTTGTCTGCCATAAAAATTTTATCCTTCCTTGAGGGTAGCAAGTGCACCTGAAAACATCAGTGTGAAGCTAAATCAAGATATGGGTATTGTACCAGGCTAAAGTTGTTCTGACAATTACTTGGCTTGTGAAGTAGTACCAGGAATCAAATCACTAGGCTGGATCAAATACACGCTGGTGGGTACATATAGCGAAATGACAAAATAACGCACCATCACAATCAGAGCTCCAATCCCAACAGCCAAAATGAGCATCCCAAAAAATTGATTCTTCATAATCACTGGTTTTGTGATACCAGTTTTACGTTTTGCTGCGATTTTGCGTGCCATAGATGCCTCCATCATAAATATCTCTCTATGTCTTTTACTCTATACTATTATGGACCCCGCGACAAGTACTTGGGACTCGTTATAAAACACGCAGCTCTGTCCCTCTGCCACGGCAAAAACTGGCTCCTTTATGTACACCGTTTCCCCATCAAAATCAATTACTTCATAGAGCTCGCCCAGATTGCGAATTCTTACCCACAAGGGTCCTGCAATACCCTCAATTTTTTTTACTTTAAATTCGTTTCTCATGGTCGCCTCGCGTGTCCCCACGATCAAGATATTTTTTTCTTTATCTTTACCTATCACATACAGTGGTGGCAACTTGTTCATATTGATCCCCAAATGGTTCATTGGTTTAATGTTTAAATGGTCTAATTTATTCATCTCCCACCCCCCTCTCTGCCCAATCGTATAAAACCACAACCCCTTATGTGTACCTATTACGCCTGCAAGGACTGTCCTCGCAGGAGACATTATCACCTCCCCTGGATTCTCCCCTAGTTTATCTTTGAGCAGTTTGTGCACGTCCACGTCGCCGATGAAACATATCCCCATCGAGTCGGGTTTAGTTGCCGTGCCCAGCCCCAATTCTTTCGCTTTAGCTCGCACTTCACTTTTCAACATCTCTCCCAGCGGGAAAAGGATATGTTCTAAATGATCTTTGGGTATCTGCCACAAAAAATAGCTCTGATCTTTACTCTCATCCCTCGCCCTCTGCAACAGCATCTGTTTGGAATTTGGTAATTGGTTATTGGATATTTCCGCTACGCGGGCGTAGTGTCCCGTTGCCACATAATCAAATCTAGGTCTACCCTGAGCTTTCCGAAGGGCCCAGTCATAAAAAATCCCAAACTTGATCTCCTTATTACACATCACGTCAGGGTTTGGTGTCCTCCCCGCTTCGTACTCAGTGTAAAAATACTCAATCACTTTTTCCCTGTATTCTCTACGGAAATCCAAAACCTCAAACTTGATCCCTAGTTTTAGCGCGACCTGCAGTGCGTCCTTCTTGTCCTGGTCGGTCCTACACCCCGGCTCGTTGTAACACTCTAAATATACCCCCGTGACGTCGTAATCCTGTTCTAGTAGTAGCGCAGCCGCCACCGACGAGTCCACTCCGCCAGATAGTCCAAGTGCTACTTTTTTCGCGTTCATATTATTCCACCACCACTGCAAATTGCTTGAGGTCTCGCCTCCCCACAATCATTTTTGTCCTCAGTCTCGACCTATCCGCAATCGAGATTTGAGTCCTCATTTTGCGTCCTGCCATCACAAAAGTTACACCCACAATCTCTCTTTTTTTGCGGCCATTGGCATTGCGGAAATAATCATAATAAAGGACATTGTCAGGCTCCAAGAGCCCCAGCTCCTCCGCCAGTACTCGGTCAATACTGGACCCATCCGCCCCCGTGTCGATCTTGGCTCTCACCACAAAACTCTTGCCGTTGTGCCCAAGCACTTCCACTTCTTCCAGAGCCCCCACCGTCTTTCTACCTAGTCCTTTATCCGCTAGTTTTGGATCAGCAAACAAAGCTTGCGCCACCTTGATCCCGTGTTTAGCCGAGATTACCTTTAGTCCCTTTACCCGGGCTAGTCGCTCCCGCAACCCCGATCTATTGGCGATCTGGATCTTTAGCCCAGGTTGTGCATTCACCTCAAGGATCATTGGCGTAGTTTTTTCTCCGTCGGGCTGCAGCACTATGTCACACGCCATATACCCGAGCCCTATCGCTTCGCTAGCCTTGATTGCCGTCTCAAGTATTTCTTCCCACTGTGGCACCTGGATATTGGCGAGCTTGCGCCTAGTACCAGGGAAAAACTCGGTAGGTTTAGCATGATGCACCCCGTAGGTCGTGATGCCAGATGAGATATCAATTCCTACCGCGGCCGCCCCCTGGAACAGATTGGCCCGTCCACCCGACTCTTCTGTAGGTAGCCTTACGTAGCTCATGATGGGGATTTTGTTAAACACAATCACGCGGATATCTGGCGTCCCGTGGTAACTATATTTTTCAAATACTGGCGGCACTCGCACCCGCTCCTCGATATAGGCAATATCCGAAACATCATCCATCGAGTATCTCCCCGCCAAAATATCGCCGATGTGGAGTCGCAAATCGTTCACTCCCCACTCTTGCCCCTGCGAATCAATCCACTCCCCCGCGTACTCTCCCTGTCTCTCAATCACCACAATTCCCTGCCCACCGAGCCCGTTATTTGGCTTTACCACAAAGTCCGCTGGCAACTTGAGAAAGTCAAAGTTTTCTAGCGTCTCCATCCCCTTGATTACGGCAAAAGTTTCTGGCACTCGCACTTTGTGCTCGCGCAGTGTCCGTTTCGTCAGGAGTTTAGAATTGGCAATCAATTTACCCTGGCGGCTGTTATAAACCGAGGTATAGAGGTGGTTGCGTGAATTAAGACCCAAAACATCTCGGAGTTTCATACTCACTCCTCCTCGTCTTCCTTTACGATTCCCCTATACATGAGGTATTCCGAGAGTCTTAGTCCCGTATATCTCCCCATAAACAAGTCAAATACCGCCACCCCAAAGAAAATTAGTTCTGGCCACATCAGGAGTGCTCGCTGGACCATCTCGTTCCCCAGCAGGAGAGATGAAATCATGGCTAGTGCAAACGTCTGGAAAATCAAAGCTCTCGCCTCGCTCCCACTCCGTCCGGCCTGGATATCAATAAATGTCTCAGCCAGTAGCATCAAGATCAAAATCGGGAAAATTCCCACCGTCACTAGTTGGGATACGTTCCAAATTGAAGCAGCAAACAAAGTCAAAAATACGCCAGCCGACACTACCCAAAGCAGTAGCGATACGCGCGGAAGATATTGGAGTTTCAAGCTTTTTAGCGCCGTCCGTCCAAGCACCGTCACAATTAGGATCACGAGAAATAGGGCAGCCCCTGCCCAGATACCCGTTGCCAAAAATGCTACCGAGAGCAGAGCTGGTGTCAGGATGCCCGCACCCCGCACACCTATCAGGTGCCGTGCCGCGGCCACTATTGCCACCACGAGCGGAAACAACAAAATAAGGACGACAGTATTGATAGGTACGCCATTGTCTACCGCCTTGTTGATCGCATAGCGTAAAAAATTCTTCCACGACAACTCCCCCACCGGATTCTCATCTAGCACTCTCTGGAGTTTATTTTTTGTCTCATTAGTAGGTTGAGTTAAATCTGTTTTCTCAGGTGGAGCTTTTTCTACACTAGCCGAAGCCGTGGCCATCTCAGAGGAAGTAGTAGCCACCATCTCTGCTTTTACAGGCATTGCCAAAGCAAAACACATCACAATACCCAGGATGATTTTATTCATACTGAGTATTATATCAAACTAGGTCTTAAAGTAGCGAATCTACTGTCGGCTTAAACGCAGTCCAGCTCTGTGCGCCCTCTACTATTGTCGAGTTGACGAAGAAAGTAGGTGTAGCCCCAAACCCAAGAGCTTGGACAAAATTGGTATCTTCCGATGTCTGACCGACATATTTCTTACTATCTAGACAGGACTGGAGTTTCCCAGAGTCGAGTGAATTGCCAATGAGCGCCACTACTTTGCTAGACTGGGCCAAATCATTTTTTACCTCATTATTTAGGAGGTCATATCCAGCCTTGGTCATGAGTTTGTCATGGGCTTCCCAAAACTTGCCTTGCTCATAAGCACAATACATCGCCTGTGTACCCACTTCACCACTTCCATGACCAGGTGCATACAGGAAGATAAAGCTCGCTTTCCCGCTATCAATCAATTTCTTGATCTCTGGCACTGGTGCCTGGTAAGTCCCGCCGTCGGCCACCATTTTAAATTGCTCACTCTGGTTATTTAGCTCAGGATGTAGTCCTCCGGCGATATGGCAAAACGGACATGAGGGGTCAGATATTTCTGTAATTATTATCTTGGCATTAGCTTTACCAAAAGTGATGTGTTTGCCGTCAAATTTTTCTTGGATTTTTTTCAAATCTACCGTCGCTGGGTTCTGAGGTTGCTGAGCAGGGGTGTTTGGTGTTGCAGTCGTAGTTGTAGTTGTAGTACCTACTCCCTTTTCCAAAAACTCCGTTTTAGTCTTGTACACACCCAAAAAATATGATCCTACTACCAATGCGACTACTACAATGTACTGAGTAATTGCTTCTTTCATAAATCAATCTCCCTGTATTAACTAATACCTTTTTACGTCCTTTAAATATAACACATGCAACTGAAACGCCAAGCCATCCAACTATCTCAAAAGATATCCCTGACCCCTCACCACCTCTATCTTTACACTTTCTATGTCTAGCTTACTCAATCTATTCCTAAGTCGCTGCATCATTTTATTGAGAGCCCAAAAAGTTTTAAATTCTCCTTCACCCCAAATGATATCTGCCAGCTCATCATATGTCACTATCTCTCCAGTCTTCTTTATCATCTGCTTCATGATTTCTTTTTCTTGTTTTGTCAGCTCTTTAGCTACCACAACCCCATTTATGAGAATCTTGCCATTCTTTACCTCTAGCTCTTTAGTTGTAGGCGCTATCCCCAGAGACCTCACATAATTCTTACTCTCTTTTCGCATTTTAGGTGGCACCTTGGATAACTGATGAAAGACCGGATCAAACTTAGGGAATAACTTTTTCATAGCAGGTCTAGTCATGATAAAGTCCATGAGTGATTCTCGCTTGCTCCAGGTCAGTCCTATGCTATTTCGTTCGACAAATAACACCCTGTTTATGATCATTGCCGCTAGATCGCCGATACTCCTATCTACTCTCAGATAGTAATGTTTTTCAGTCCAGTAACAAGAAGATATGGTCCCTATTCGACCAATGTCTACCACAACTTCTTTATGTATTATTCTGGCCTCAGGGAGATAATGATCTAACTCCTCCCAAAAGGACTCTTCTACCCTCTTCCACTCAGTTTCAATTTCTTCCACCCTAGATTCAACATACTCAAATTCTTTCGGATATATTACTTGGATTTGTTTAGACGCGTCTTCTTTTAGCTCTGGAACTACTAGGAACCCATGATTTTCAAACCACCCATTAGCTACTTCTAGCCTAGTAGATTTCCATCTTACTTTCTCTGTTATTGGACTATTTCTAAACGTTATATCTGGCATATGTCCACCAATTGTCCACGATTTTATCATTTACTACCCTATAATGTCAAAAATTATCTTATATTTATAAAGGGGAAATATGACATCCTCACTGGTTGACGCTCCTGTATTTCATGCTTCAAGAAATCTTGCCATAGAGGAAGGCATAATAAATGAAAGCTTTCCCGAAAATGGAAAACGAGTTGATTTAGCACTCATCATGATGGACTTTCTAATAAAGTCCCCCAACCCTCATACATGTGGTATATCACTTGGAGATATTATGGAATGTTGCTATTCTTTCCCACCCACTGGAAATGAAGAGCTCCACGCTGAGCGTGAACACAGATATACCAATTCTCAATCTTGGACATATAGAGATATGGAAGTCTTTGATCAAATCATTAAGCTTGGTATTGAATCTGAACACAAAAGTCTTCGTGTCACATCTGCAGTCGAAGCTCTAAAACAAGCTAAAGAAGTCTTACCAATCCGACTTCCTGAGCTCAGGCAAAAATTTGCTCCTGTTCTAAAGGAAAGTGGACTATGGTAATAAATTTACTACTCAAGGTTTAATAGCGAAACTACAACTAAGGATTATGTCATGACCATACCGCCATACATCGAAAAACCCAGATCAATCTTACTACCAATACGAGAAAGTCATTTAGAAGATGTTCAACAGCACTTCACTCGTCAAATTAATGAGCCTACAACACTTGGCCGTAGATTCAATGTCCGCAGACATATCGGCGGTGGAGAAACCATTTTCTCAGATGGTTGGCTAGATTGGATAAATCAAGATTATTCAGAAATTTTATGCCAAATAACTAGTAAACACATGCACAACAAACCTCTAATATTTTTAACTGAAAGTGAAGCTCATTATTTTACAGATCTTGCAGATCCGGAAATCAAATCAGTCATTTGCGAGATCACTAGAACATATGAGATACTCGCCCCTATTTTCACCAAATTACTTGGCAGACTATTATCTGATCACCCCTATACTACATTCACCCAGAATTAATCCATTCGTATAAAGTTGGCGCTGATATACGCTACTTTAATGATGACACTCTCTATCAGGCCGAAGATTACCTAAAGTCACAGGATTTTTACAAAAACGTAGTTGATCGACAATATGCTTGAAATAGAGGCGCTCTACAATCAATATTGTCATCCGCTCAAGAACAAATTACTATTGTCGATAGTTCAATACCCGCCTATATTAAGCGAGAATTACGCAAAAAGCTAGGATAAAGTCTTCCTCTCTAAACCCTCTTTCTTCACTTGTTCACTCACTGCTTTTGCGATCATTTCTGGGATCCCCGGGGTAAACATCGGTGGGAGGATTGCCTCTACCGTAGGA
>JBAQEX010000069.1:0-3390 GCA_049286965.1 Microgenomates group bacterium
GAAGTTTAGTACCAAAGAAACTGGCTCTACTTTTACAGAACTGCTGACTCAATACGATATCAACCCACAAGATGTAAACTTTAAAGTGAAAAATGGAAGTTTTCTCGACAAAATAGGGGGTATTTTGAATATCCTTTCATTCTTGCTGATGGCGCTATTTTTTGTGATGATTGTGAGGCAAATGAGAGGTGGGGGAGCTCCTGGGATGGGTGGAGGCATGTTTGGGATGGGCAAATCTAAAGCCAAACTATTTGCCAAGGGTAAACAAAACGTAAAGTTTAGTGATGTAGCTGGAGTGGATGAGGCCAAGATAGAGCTAGAAGAAGTGGTAGATTTCCTCAAAAATCCAGATAAATACGCTAAAGTGGGGGCTCGTACTCCACGTGGTGTGCTGCTGATTGGACCGGCTGGCGTCGGCAAAACCCTGATGGCACGGGCAGTAGCAGGGGAGGCGGGAGTACCATTTTTCTCTATGGCAGGATCGGAGTTTATGGAGATGCTCGTGGGAGTGGGGGCGAGCCGAGTACGTGACCTGTTTGATACAGCTAAGAAAGCCAGCCCTTCGATCATTTTTATCGACGAAATTGATGCAATTGGACGTACTCGTGGCGGGGGATCAATGGGCGGCCATGACGAGCGTGACCAGACTCTAAACCAAATCCTAGTCGAAATGGATGGTTTTACCATCAAAGAAAACGTGGTGGTGCTTGCGGCTACCAATAGACCTGATGTACTAGACCCGGCCTTGGTTCGCCCTGGCCGTTTTGATCGCCGTGTATCGCTAGACATGCCAGATATCGAAGGGCGTAAAGCCACCCTCGCCATCCACGCCAAAAATAAACCATTTGCCAAAAATATTGACTGGACATCGGTAGCTAAACGTACGGTCGGGTTTACTGGCGCTGATCTCGAAAACATGTTGAATGAAGCAGCAATCCTGATCGCACGGGAGAATCGTAAAGAGATCACTTTTGCAGATATTGAAGAGGCAGCAACCAAGGTGAAAATGGGACCATCTAAAAAACGGATTCAGTCAGATGATGATCGCAAGATGACGGCGTATCACGAGGCAGGCCACGCCATTGCTACTCACTTCCTCTCACACACTGACCCAGTGCATCGCATCTCGATTATCTCTCGCGGGCGTGCACTTGGATTTACCATGATCCCTCCTGCGGTCGATAAATATCAAAGTACCAGAACAGAGTTGCTTGAAGAGATTTGTACGCTCCTGGGCGGACGCACTGCCGAGAAACTGGTCTATAACGATCTGACGGCCGGGGCATCATCGGATATCGATCGCGTGACCAAAATTGCCCGCGCTATGGTGATCGACTATGGTATGTCGCCCCTAGGTCCCATTGATTTTGGACCACAAGAGGGGCTGTCTGAGTGGGGGCGCAACTTTATGGAGCCCACGGACGTATCTGATAGCAAAAGAGCGGAGATTGATGCGCAAGTGAAGAGGATCGTGGATGCATGTGAGAAAACTACGATGAAAATCCTCAAAGATCAACGTAAAATCATGGACAAAGTAGTAGTGGCTCTCATGGAAAAGGAATCACTAGAGCGAGAAGAATTTGAGGCCGTAGTTGGGGTGAGTGAAGCTGATATCAAAGCTAAAGGCGAGTATAGTGTTGACTATGAATAACACGAGTCAGGTCAGACAGGTAGCGGTAAAACTTTCACATAGTGGCAGGTTTAAAAAAATTATATTTGCACTTTCGATTGCTGTGGTAGTCCTGGGATTCGTGCTCTCAATAGTGGAGGGGATTGTACTGGGAGATGGGCTGTGGTTTGCGATCACAACCGTGACTGGGGTGGGATACGGAGATATAGTACCAATTACTACTCTAGGCAGGATTGTGGGGGCACTACTGCAAGTGTTTGGAGTGGTGCTATTTGGGGCGGTGATGGCGTTTGTGTCGGTCGAGCTTTTGCGTTACCAAGAAGATTTTAATATGCGCAGACTACTAGATAGAATTGATGAGCAAGACAAGAAGCTGGATGAGATCAAGAAACATTTGGATTTTTTGGTAAAAAAGTAAGGTTGAGAGAGTCGTTTGGCAAAAATTTGTGGGCTCCGGTATTATTTTAGATAGAATACAAAATGTTTGCCTGCTGACGCGTCGCGCATTTTGTTAAAAGTAAAATAATAGTGTCGCCAAAATTTTACCAACAGACTCTCGTTTTGTAGGGTAAAATGTAGTTATGAGTAAATTGTTGTTGGTAGATGGGTCGGCGCTGCTGCACAGGGCGTACCATGCTTACCCGCCACTAAAGAGTAAAAGCGGAGAGATAGTGGGGGCGGTGTATGGGGTAGCCAGTATCCTGATTTCGGCCCTAGAAGAGGTCAAGCCTACCCACGTGATGGTGGCATGGGACCTACCCAAGCCAACATTTCGCCATATCAAATATGTGGGTTACAAAGCACAACGCCCCAAAGCTGATAGTGAGATGGTAGAGCAAATACCTAAAGTCAAAGCGATCATTGGGGCGATGGAGATAGTACAGATAGAACAAGAGGGGTATGAGGCCGATGATATTATAGGGACTCTATCTAAAATTAAACCATTACACCAATTAACCAATGAACCATTTGATATTGTGATTTTGACTGGTGACCAGGATACCATGCAACTAGTAAATGAGAATGTACGTATTTTGACCCCTGCCAAGGGGGCCAATCCACCCGTGCTATACGGGGTAGATGAAGTAAAGGCAAAGTACGGGGTCAGACCTGACCAAATAGTGGACTACAAGGCGCTGATTGGCGATCCTAGCGACAATATCCCAGGAGTAGCCGGGATAGGGCCAAAGTCGGCCGCGAGCCTGTTGAATCAGTTTGGGACAGTAAAAAATATTTATAAAAATATAGATAAAATAGAAAACGAAAAAGTAAAAGAGAAGCTACTAAGTGGTAAAGATAGCGTAGAGTTGTCGTATGAACTATCTAAAATTGTCTGTGATATGCAGATATCTACCCCGCTAGAAGCGATGGAGTACCTGGGCCTACAAGGTGAGACCTTGAAGGCAAGGTTCGAGGAGTACGGGTTTAAGAGTTTGATAAAAAGATTTTTCCCGGAGCCAGAAATAGTAAAAATTGATCCACAAATGGGGCTATTCTAATTATTAAACTATTAAACCCGCCTTGCGCGAGGCAGGCCATTGAATCATTAAAACAATGAAACAAAAAATTGTAATCGTCCATGACTATCTAATTGAGGCGGGGGGAGCGGAAAGGGTGCTGCGGGCACTAGCCGATATGTATCCGCAAGCCCCAATTTATGTTGCGCTGGCCAAACATGGTAGCGCAAAATCACAGTTTTTGGATAGAGAAATAATCGAGTCAAAATGGGCGTGGTTGCTAAAAATAGGGAGGTTTTATAG
>JBAQEX010000070.1:0-7618 GCA_049286965.1 Microgenomates group bacterium
GCTGGCGCCAACCCCATCTCCCCTACTGCATTCACCCAAGTCACAATTGCCCAGTCTACCTCAGCTGCCCTCGTGGGTAATACTGGCACCGATACCAATCTCGTATATCTAGTTGAGTCCCTCCGCAATATGCACCCAGGGTGGGGATCGACTTATTTCTGGGATCCAGTTGCAGGTAATGATGCCTTGGATGGTACCTCACCTTCTACCGCAGTCCTCACCTTCGCCACCGCTCACACCCTCACCACCGCCGGCCATGGCGATGTTATTTTCTGCCGCCCGACCAGTACTTCTGGCACCACAATTATCACCGAAACTCTAAATATCACCAAAAATAACTTAAAAATCCGAGGGCCAGGGATCTCGGTCAAACTAATCCCCACCTCTACCACAGACCCCACCGTCAATATCGCAGCCGAACACGTCGAATTTTCTGGTTTCTACCTAGAGACGGCCGCAACAGGCTCCCAAAATGCCATCAACGTCAATGGTGACAATGTGCTCATCCGCGACTGCTGGATCGGTAGGTCTCAAGGGGATGGAATCTCCGTTACTAGTTCTGCCCGGCTTCGCCTCCTCACCGACGTCATCGAAAATTGTACAAGTAGTGGGATCAATTTCACAAATATCACCACCCAATCTTTAGCAAGCAAGTGTATCATCAACGACAACCAAAACGGTATTTCTCTATCTGGTACTGGACTCAGTGACAATATCATAGAAAATTCCTTAATTTATAAAAACAGTAACTATGGTGTCACAATTGGTGCAGGTGTAGCTCGCACAACGATCCGTGGTGGCAACACGATCACCAACAACACGAGTGCCAATACCCTGGACCTCGGTACAGATACATATATTGAGACCCCAGCAGGTGGCGCCAGTACTTCCGACATCGCCGACGCAGTGTGGAATGAGCTCATCGACGACCATGCAACCTCGGGCACGACTGGCCGCACACTCCGCGACGCCAAGAAAAAAGCCACCCTCGCCAGTATCAAGTAGTACTTTACAGGGTCCGACCCTGTAAGATATACTCTAACTATGCCAGCCAAAAATCGTTATAAAAAATTCGTCGATCACACTTACTATCACATCTACAACCGCGGGGTCGAGAAACGTCAAATTTTTGAGGACCAACAAGATTATCAAGCTTTTCTTGGCTGCCTCAAACTCTATCTCACCTCGCCCAAACCAGTAGATCGTCGTTTCTCAATTACTTTACAGGGTCCGACCCTGCAAGATAAAGACAAAACAATTTATGCTCCCTCTCGTCAGCCAAGCAACCACAAAAAAACCATCGAGCTTGTATCATTTTGTCTCATGCCTAATCATTTCCATCTCATGCTGCGCTCAATAGAACGCGATTCCATGACCCGTTTCATGCGATCTCTCGGCACTCGCTACTCCATGTATTTCAACAAAAAATATGAACGCGTCGGACCCCTCTTTCAGGGTACTTACAAAGCAGTTATGATCGAGCACGAAAACCAATTCCTCTGGGTGACCAAGTATATCCATCGCAACCCCCTCCCACTTGTTAACAACAACTCAAAGAACCTTGCAAACTACCCCTATTCTAGTTATCAAAATTATCTATCTCAAATCCATCAAACTTGGGTACATCCTGAAAATATACTGAGTTATTTTTCTAAAACAAGTAAAGAAGATTCCTATCAAAATTTTGTCGAAGAACCACTCGCCAACCCAAAAGAAAACGCTCACCTCTCACTCGACAGTTGAGCTACTTTACAGGGTCGGACCCTGTAAAGTACTCGCCCACTCCTCAGCTTTACCCTATACTAGGTTTATGGAAAAGGAAGAAGTCAAAAAAACCGAGCCCTCCGCCCTCGACTCAGCCATCGCCAAATACACCCCCTATCTCAAAGAGCTCCAGTCCAAACTTTTTATCGTCTTTTGCGTTTTTCTAGGAGGGGGTGTCCTAGGATTCATTTACTATCAGCAAATTCTCTCTTTTGTCATGCATCTATTTAAAATGGATGGCATCAACTTAGTCCTGACTAGCCCCTATCAGTTTATAGATTTGGCCGTAAACACAGGCTTACTAATTGGCATCATCCTGGCCCTACCTCTACTGGGCTATTTTTTGATCTCTTTCGTTCGCCCAGCGCTAGCTTCTCGTGAATATCGTCTACTAGTCCGCCTCTACCCCCTGGCTGTAGTTTTGTTTATTATTGGTTTCTTTTTTGGAGGCTGGATCATCCAGCTCATTATCAATCTCTACTCCCAAACCACCCTTGATTTTTCCGTGAATAACCTCTGGGACGTCTCTCATTTTTTCAATCAAATTCTCATGACCGGTATCTCTTTAGCGCTCATTTTCGAGTTGCCCATAGTCCTGACCGCCCTCCTCAAGCTCAAAATCATCAAGTTGGCATTTTTACAAAAATCCCGCAAATTCATCTATGCCGCCATCCTGATCTTTGTAGCATTTTTACCACCAAACGACATCATTTCACTAGCTTTACTCTCGGTCCCCCCTTTACTTCTCTTCGAGATAACGCTACTATTAAATAGGAAGGTATAAATTTTATGTTCAAAAACTTAGGCACTACCGAAATCATCATTATCGCCGTTGTCCTCCTCGTCCTCTTTGGTGGCAAAAAACTCCCAGAGTTAGCGCGTGGCCTAGGCCAATCAGGTCGCGAGCTCAAAAAAGCCAAAGCCGAACTCGAGAAGGCCTTGACGGACAATTCAAAAGAGTCTAAAACTTAATTATTAGTAAAAAAAGGAGGTCACATGTTCCAAAACATAGGTACCACCGAAATCGTGATCATTGCCCTTCTGATCATTGTTTTATTTGGTGGGAAAAAGATCCCTGAATTGATGCGCGGCATTGGCGAATCAATCAAGGAGTTCCGTAAAGCAAGTAAAGAAAACAAATAATAAGAAGGAGCTATTATGTTTGCAAACATCGGAACCACAGAGATCATTATCATCGCTGTTGTTCTCATCGTCTTGTTTGGCGCCAAGTTTTTACCCAAAATGGGCAAAAGTCTCGGTGAATCCAAAGTCGAGATGAAAAAGGCCACTAGCGATCTAAAAAGTGCTCTCAAAGACGAAGAATAAGTAACAGTTTTTATTGACATCAACCTCCTATCTCTCTACACTAGAGATAGGAGGTTTTTTTATGTTTCAAAATCTAGGACTCAGTGAAATTTTGGTGATCGCGATCGTTCTTATGGTCCTCTTTGGTGGCCAAAAATTCCCCGAGCTAGCTCGCGGTATTGCCCAAGCTATGCGCGAATTTCGCAAGGCCTTAAACGAAGACGAAGATGACGACAAAAAAAAGAAATAATATATGCTAGATTTGCTTGCTGCCCTCTTCATCTCTACCGCCCACGCCACAGATTACCAGCAATGTGAATCTAGTTCGACTTGCACAATTGGTGAGTTTCTCTACGCCGATGACTACACGCCCTTAACTGGTGCTAGCTGTACATTAACAGCCAAAAATCCCGATGGCACGGCCTTTGTGACCTCAGCAGCCATGACTGGACGTAGCGACGGCTGGTACAGTTACGATGCCACGCTTAGCTCTACTACCGGCCTCTACACAGCCACCATCTGCTGTACCCCCGCCTCAGGTCTCATGTGTCTCGACAAAAGTTTCGAAGTCAGTGTGCCTCTTGCTTCAGCCCCCTCAGCAGCCGATATCTGGGGATACTCAAATCGCACCCTCACAAGTTACGGCACCCTAGTAAACGATATCTGGAACGCTTCCACTCGCTCCCTCACTAGTTTTGGATCACTGGTTGGTGATATCTGGAGTTATTCAAACAAGACTTTGACATCATTTGATTTTAATACTACTTCTTCGACCACTCAGGCGACCAATATGGACAAAGTCATGGCTGAGCAACAAACCCAAAGAGAGTTGCTCGAAAAACTCGTCAATACCCCAGTTGTTTCGCTTTCGCTAGAAGATGGATCTACTGTGCCAGATTTACAAACTAAATTAGACGACAGCAAAAAACAAGCTGGTATTTTATACGACACGATCACAAGTGCCAAAGCTCACCTCTCTACCCTAGATGGTAAATGGGATCGGCTCTCCCAAGATGCCGCCATCAGCGAAATATCCTCTATCTCCAATAGCTTGACTACCAGCGCGCTTACTCAACTCTCAAAATCTTGGGACGATGCTTCGATTGTAGCCATCAATACCGATTGGAACAAACTCAAGGATTCCCTCACCGACCTTTTGACTCAAGTCACGCTAAATAAAACCATATCCTCCCCCAAATCACTTTTTGCGAGTTTAACCATCCTTTCCGATATAGAAACCAATTTGGGGGACTCCACAAATGCTAGCAGTGACCCCACTCTTTATGGCCATCTAGTTGCAGTGGCAGAGCGCAATAGCACCTTGGCAGCTGAAAATCAAAAAATCGTGGCAACTCTCGAAGATTTAAATGGCAAAGGACTAGGAGTGGCAACTCAAAATATCAATTCCCTCAAAAATCGTGTTCTCGCGCTCAATCAGTATCCAGGCGGCGAAGACTTGACTGAGCCCGCCAAGATTAGTGATGACAAAAAGCTCAATCTCAAAAACATCCTCTTCTCCCTCCAAGGTTTAATCGGTTTAAACCGGATGCAACTTGCCATGAATGTTGGTGACCCTGTCCGCTCACTTTGGCTTGAAGAAGGTAGTATTATTTTCCGCGCCATTATCACCAACCCAAGTAGTATTATCTCTCAAACCGTCCCGCTCAAATTCTACTTGCCCCGCGAAGTCAAAACTGACGACATCATTACCCTCGATCCCTCATTGTCGACTACTTATGACTCCGCGCAAGAGGCCCTTTTTGCTAGCGGTAGTTACGAACTCAAACCCAAGCAAACCAAAATTGTTTATGTTGAGATCCAAGACATCTGGCAACTCACGCCCACTGAGCTTCAAACATTAAAAACTCAAGCTCAAAATTTACTCAAACCACTCGAAAAAACGGCCTACTATTCCCAAGGAGTCACCCTCAAATCAGACATCGATGTCACCCTCGACAAAATTCTCTTATCTAGCAACCAAGCAGTCACTCCTGAAAATCGCATTCGTGCCTATCGCGAAGGCAAACTCGAGCTGACCAAAGTCACAGCCAATATGAATAGACTGGAAGACTTAGTTGCCCAATCATCTGGCACGGGTTCACTCTTTGGTTTTGTCGGTGGTGTTCAAACCATTGCAGTTTGGGGTATCATCCTAGTTGTCGTCGCCGGGTTTGTCTTCCTCGCCCTCTACTTCAAAAAAATTGGGATCAAACCCGAAGTCCAAACCACTACAAACTCATCTCTTGAAACTTCAAATACACCCACTTTCTGGACTCGCCCTGCAGGTATTATCGCCATTGTGGCAGTTACTGCCATCTCGACCCTTCTCCTGACCCGTTTGGGCGGCAAGGGCATTACTACCCCAGCCCAAATCAATCAAGTCGAGCCTACCCCCAGTCCATCTCCTACCACCACTCCAGTTCCTTCCCCATTAAAAGATGAGATCATCATCAAATCCGAAAAATCTGTCCTGGGAGAATCAGATGCTCCCAGATTCGTGCTCACAGTGCCATTAGATTCATCTGTCAACATTCGCAACAAACCCAGTAGTGACGCAGACGTCGTCATGTCAGTCAAAGACTCAATTGAAGTAATAGTATTTGACAAAGATGGAGACTGGAGTCACATCGGCTTTAATATTGGCGACAAACTCAAAGGTTACTGGGTTCACTCTCAATTCTTGGCGTCCCCTACCAATCTAATCACAAAATAAATCGCCACCCCTACCGTAGCCAGCGCCCCTCCCAAAAAGACATAGAGCGGCAATCTCGACTCCGGCTCTCCTAGTGCCAAGCTGGGTTTGGCATACACCACAACTGTCCACGCTTGCCCTTGCAATCTTACCGTCCTTACTGTGTCAAATATAGCCTTCGAAGTCACAAAATTTGGATCATGGTGGTATAGCAGTCGTTCCTCATCTTGTGATTCCCCTTGATAAATCTTAAAGTCAATTAGTGGGTACGGATCACCCTTTCCATATATTTGCTCAAACGCAGTCAGCGATCTAAATGCCACTCCCACAACTCCTCTAAACATATCCCGTCGCTCACCGAGTTGATCTGGTTCTAGCCCATCCTTATATAGTGGCAAAAAGAAAAAGAATCCTGGCTTTCCAGTTGTCCGCAACGTTACTGCTGTTGTAGTAGCAAGTGCATTGTTATCTCTGGCATACTCTATTGCCTTTTTACGCTGAGGCAAACCCGCAAAATCAAGACCGAGAGCCCTCTCTCTACCGCCCGTAGGTTCTACATACAGCACGGGATATATAGGCTCATCTTTGAGATCACTCTTGATTGCAAAATTTCGATATATTGCTGGTATCATTTTTTCGTTTATGATTTCAATTTCTTTTTGTTTAATTTGAGACTTTGGTAAAGCCGCAGCATACAAATAGCCAGAAAATCCAGGTATATGTTCTTGATTACTAGTCAAAGACTTTATATAAGTAGAAAAACTTACATAGTCAAACTTGCCCTGTACCTTCCATAGACCCCTCACCCCTTGAAGGATACTCACATTATTTACCATGTCTGTATAAAATGTATTGGCTATTTGATCAGCTTGACGACCGAAAAATTCGTGCAATCTATTCTTTGTCACTTGTGCCGTAGTCCACCCAGCTATCAAAGTTGTTGTGGCCATTGTCAACAAGACTATCCCAATCACCACAACAGCTCGTTGACGCTTTTTATGATTTATCATTATTATAAATATTGCCTATAAAACACTCTGGTTCATTAGATCAGGTTTATTATTTTGAGTCAAGGGATACTTACTACACCAGTAGGTAATTAAAAATCACGTGGATCAACATCGCGCATCCTAGTCCCTCATATATCCGCTCATACTTTATGCCCCACGCGCTCATGCAGGCGGAACCAACATGCATTGGTACAGTCAATAATAAACGCCACGCTATGGCACTCCAGTCCATAGAAACCCATGAGTTCATCGTATAGAGCACGGTCTCAGACAATCCAAACGCCAACCCAACTAAAGCTCCCCGCCCTAGTTCCGATCCTTGCGCTAGCGAGTGATCGGAACTTTGGTTTAATCTCAGTATCCCCCACTTCACCACTTCTTCTAGTACGGCAGGATACCGCCAAACACTACTCAGGAGGAGGAGTCCCAGTGGAGCTATCGCAGCGTAAAGTCCCATTTCTAACATATGGTTTTATCCTATCACATCCTCGACTTTACCACTCTTTCACATCCCTCTCCAAAGACCTGTAGTCTAGTGCCATAACCTGGGAGTTTCGCACAAATCTTGTCATATCAACTCACTTTTACCATCATCATACGCCACTTTGCACACATTTATTACTCTACAAATTTAAGACTTAACACTGGTTGTTTGCATCTCAGGATCATTTCTAGGTCGGAATATACAATATTTATACAATCACTTCTCGGCAATTTACTATCTTAGACCTATATATTAGTGAGACTCTCACACCGCTTGTTCTCCACCTCAAACCCACTTTCACAGTCTTTCATGGGTTGTAAAAACTAGTAAAAAAGTCAAAAAACTCTATCTGAAGCTTAAGAT
>JBAQEX010000071.1:0-10439 GCA_049286965.1 Microgenomates group bacterium
TACCCAAAATCAAGGCCACGTCGAGCCTGCGGGTTTTGGCTAGCAAGATAGATAAGTTAAATATCCAGACGCCAAACATGACCTCCATCCCCTCCATGACAGCAAAGCGGTTGTAAAAAAACAGGAAAGGAGAGAATAAGGTAAATAATCCTGCCCAAAAAGCCAGTTTTTTGCCTGATAGCAACCAGCCGGTATACATGATGCCAAGCAGCGTAAATAGTCCACATAGCGCAGAGACAAAACGACCAGCATAGAGTGGGTCGCTAAAAATCCTCATCGATGCGGCAGCGACCCAGGTGTAGAGTGGCTGTTTGCCGTCGGTCAAACTAATAAACCTCCAGGTCGCATCATTGCCGGCAATCTGTCCCCAGCGCAAGTACAGGGCTTCATCGACGAAAATAGGCAATTTGGTCAGATTGGAAAAAGTTAAACCGATGTAGACTACGACGATAGCTACTAGGCTAAACCACTCGATTTTTTTGAGACGCGGAAACCATTGCATAGGATGATTATAGCAACAATAGCTGGTGGCAGAAAGGTCATAAGAGCATGCCAAAGCGGAGTGCCCAGCCATGACCCAGTGCCGACAAAAAACAGATATCTTGAGAAAACTGAGAATGAATAAATGCCTACACTCCATTTAACAAGTTTGCTATCCACGATGGCAGCAAAAGGAACGAGCCAGGTCACATACCACGGCTGATATTGGTAACCATAGTGATATAGCAAAGGTGCAAG
Source organism: Microgenomates group bacterium (assembly GCA_049286965.1). Taxonomy (GTDB): domain Bacteria; phylum Patescibacteriota; class Microgenomatia; order UBA1400; family UBA12108; genus CAJAUT01. The sequence goes on from JBAQEX010000071.1 coordinate 739, forward strand.
GAATAGTGCTAGGAGTAAAAAATAAAATACATTATCGAGCTTGATTTTTTTGACCAAAAAGATGAAAGGAAGGAAAATGACCGTGATGTATTTGATGCCCACAGAAAGTAAGAGAGTGACAAAAGACCAAGCCTTTTCTTTTATAGTAGATAGGTAGATGGAGGCAAGTAATAGAGTGATCATGATCGCGTCATTGTGTGCATTGACTAGCCACTCCATAAGAATGAGCGGATTGAAAGCAAAATATACTTGGGCTTTGACCCCCTTTATCTTGCCTATCAGCCAAATAGAGAGGAGATACCAAGCTACTTGGTCGAGTTTGAATAAATACAAAGTCGGGACAAATTTGCCGAGTCCTAAAATGTAATACGGAATGGTGAGGAGTGTGAAGACTGGTCCGTAGGGACTGGTGGTATGAACCCAGCGCATAAAGCGAATCCAGGTATCGCCTGCAAAAGTATCGGGAGTTACAGTATAGGGGTTGGCATGGTATACCAAGATTTCCTTGGCACTAAATAGGTATTTAAAAACATCGGATGAGAGCATGGGGTAAGCAAGCGCGAAGATCACTGAAAGTGTAATCACTATTTTCCAGGGGAACTGCTTATTCGCAGGAGATTTAAGAGTCAACAGATACAACCCAAACATCAAGATGATGAGTACGACAAAAATCTGCAAAGAAAGTGAGCGGTTGAAGTAGACCAGCTGCTGCACCCAAGTGACAAAATTGAATAGGACTGGATTATTTGACAAGGTGAGATTGAGGTCAACAAAACCATAAGAATAAACCCAAATTAACAAACTTAAAATAATCCAAAAAAAATTGATCATTAGTTGTATTTGCCCAACATATCATTTACGCGAACGCGCATGATTTCAAACAGCATCTCGATAGATTCTTTGACAAAGTTGCGGGATTTGCCTAGGCTAGTATCTTCGTTTTTCCAAATCACGGGAACTTCTTTGATTTTGGCGTGCATTTTTTTAGCCAGATGGAGGAGCTCGACGTCGTAGGCCGTGACCTTCCAACCTACTGCATTGTTGACCCTCCCAAACAAGCGCATATGTGCAAAAATCTGAGTTGCTAGCTTAGTTTCGATCAGTTTAAAGCCGCACTGTGTATCTTTAATTTCTGGGAGCAAGATCATCCGGCGGATCAGCAAGAAAATGACCGAGGCCAACTGGCGAATGACGCTGGAATCTGCCCGCTTGGCACCACGTGAACCGATGACAACGTCATAGCCTTTGCTAGTCCAAGGCAAGAGTTTGCCTAGCTCCCCAATCGGGGTGGACTGGTCCATGTCTGTAAGCAGCACATATTTGCCTTTAGCTTCAGATATGCCAGAACGCAGGGCATAGGGCTTGCCAGCATGCTGATTGTAAAGAATGCGAGCCTCTTTGTGACTTGCCACAAATTCTTTGATCACCAGGACAGAGCTATCGGTTGAGCCATCGTCCGAGATCAGTATTTCCCAGGTAAAATCTTGTTTTTTGAGGTAAGCGAGGATGTTGTTTAAGACTCCCCTTTTGACGTTTTCGATCTCATTGAAATTGGGAATCAATATCGTAACTAGAGGTTTCATGAGATTATTCTAACACTATTTCGGCTACCCAAATCCCCAAAAAAACGTGATCGTTGGACATGACATTTTTCTTTTCGACTACGTAGGTGGCGAGTGGGTGACCGATATAATTGTCTAGGGTAGGATGAGATGGACCTTGGACAAACATGGAGGGATTTTGGAGGTCGCTCGGGTTGCACTCTTGATCTTGGCAAATCATATAGACCAGTTTTTGGGCGGTATTTGATGGAGGATGCTGATTGATAAATGCAAAATATTGATAAGGTGAGGTACTAGTTTTTGGAGAACTGACAATATTGTATGGCCTACTTCCTGCTTTATTTGCAATATGGGAGGTGATAATTTTGGCTTTTTCGGCTTGGTGGGTTGGCCCTGAGTTGATATATCCGTAGGAGCGACTAGCCCCGACAAACAATACATAACCTATAAAAATTGTAGTGATTAATTTGGTAAAATGAGAATATTGATCTTGATAAACACCGACTAACATGAGAATAACAAGTGGGATTGCGAACTCGATGTAATGCATGTGGATATTTTCCTGATAAATGCCCAGTACTGCCATGCTACTAACCCACAGCATAATTAAATTGAGATAACGCCCATTATTTTTCTTTAAAGATAGGATTGTATTCAATGCCAAAATGGTCACAAATAATGTAACAACCTTTGGGGCGGCGGCTTTGCCCCCTAGTTCAGAACCAATTAAAGTATCGCCAATCAATCTATAACTAGTTGTGCTGACTTTGCTCCACCACAACCAGGCAGGCAAATCATAGCGAATATTGCGATCTTGTTTGGCTACCAAAAACCTAGTTAGAGCGTGAGTATTGACCCAATCATTGCGGAGTTCAAAAATAATAAACGGAGACAACATGATAATAAAACCTACCAAAGCGAGCGCCACTCCTTTGGCCAAATTGAAGAGTTTTTTACGCTTATGCCAGGCTATACTGAGTGACATGACCCCGCAAAAGACGAGCGCCATATAATGCAACTGCACCATAGTACCAACTAGGAGGCCATAATAAATCCAATCCATAAATTTAGGTTTGGCATAAACAATGCGGTCATAAACAATGAGCATTAGCACGGAAATGAGCGGGACCAAATTGGGATTCCAGGAACTACGATTGACTGAAACAGAAAATGGAAGGATAGCGTACATAATGGAGGCAAGATATCCTGCCGCGTCACTAAACCACTTGCGGCCCAGATAAAACAATAGATATGTAGTGATCACACCAGTCAAGGCAATCAGGATTGCGGGTCCCACTGGATCCATCTGGTAGAGAGCTAAAGCTGGCGTAATAAAGTAATAATAAAGTGGGCCTAAATACATATTCCCCATGGAGGTTTGAGGGCCAAGCAAGACAGGGCGTCCTGTATCGATCATGCGCTTGGCTATTAGCAAATCTCTCCCCTCATCTTCGAGGAAAGTCATGGTACTAGCGATACGATAAGTCCGAAAGAATAATGATACTAAGAGGATAAGGATGAGCAACCAATGTTTTTTTAACCAGTTCATGCCACCTCGTGGAGTTGTTTGTATAAATGGAAACTCTCCTTGGCTGCCCTCACAATGACGCGCCAATTACCACCTGTTTGTTCACCAAATTTGCGGGGATAATGGGTGACTGGCAACTGGAGGATTTTGTATCCGAGCGACTTGGCTTTGACAATGAATTCGGTCACGGTGATGGCGCTTTCGGTATCGAGCGCGACGGCATCTCTCACCTCTTTTTTGAATAGTTTAAAGGCACAATCCACGTCACGCACGGTCAAACCAAATAAAACAAAATTCCAAACTTTCAACAGTACTTGGGCTACAAATACGCGGTGGAAGGGGTCCATACGCTTTTTGCGATAACCGATAATGAGATCAAATTTCTTTGCAGAGCTGACAAATTTTGGCAACTCATCATAATGGAACTGGCCGTCAGAATCGGTAAAAAAGATCCAATCCTTTTTGCATGATTTGAGACCAGTTTTGACAGCAGCTCCGTAGCCCTTATTTTGCGCGTGTTTGACTAGGTGAATACAGGGGTCATGTTTGGCCATCTCTAGTACTACTTCATCAGTTCGATCACGAGAGCCATCATCCACCACAATGATCTCGTAGTCCTTGGCAATAGTTTTAGCGGCAAATCTTGCATCAATAATGGTTGTGGCAATATTGCCTTCTTCGTTGAAAGCTGGCATGAAAATAGAGATAGAGGTGAGCTTATCGGTTTTTGCCATACGATCTATTGTACATGAGATAAATGAGATATCCAGAAAGAGTGATGAGAGAAACAATGTCTGAGAGTAATCGTAGTGGAGTTTCACGCCATTTGAGATTTTTTGGATGATTGATAATGACTCCAGTACTTTGATCTACCTCGATTTTGTCAGGTGAAGTCCAGCCTGGAAAGTAAAAAGTACCTGTCCCACCTTCGGGGACTACGTGGACTGCCCTGGGCAGATAATCGAACAAGGCTTTGGTTTGTTGCTCAATCATGAACCTACCAGAGAGATAATCCTGGTCAGTAAAATTGTCATATTCCCTTGGGAAGAAAAACGGATATGAATAGATTAGGAGAATTGGGAAAGTCAGCCAAATGATGAGTTTGGATGATTTAACTGATAAAAGTCCAAGAAATGTCGAGATCGCGATGACTAGCGGGATGGCGGCCCAACCGACAAATCTCCAGGGGAATTGGAGATAAGCCAAGGGTGGTATAGTTTGCCAAATAGGCGCGGATTTGTTGTGAGTCATAAACAAAACCAAAAAATATAGCAAGGTTGATGAAATCGCGATATTTTTGGATTTAGTTTTTGATTTAATAAATATCGACATGATAATAAGGATAGCTAAAAGAATCGTGTGGACATGCCCCACCATGTATCCCATCTCAACACTTGGTGTGCCCCAATATGAGGAACCATAATTCCAGGTGTAGTTGATAAATAGTTGTTTGAGCGTCACAAAGTGATTGAGGTAGGAATAATAGCCAGTGATCAGCGACTCCGATTGCACCAAGTTTTTCTCAAGCATCGCTGGAACAAAGAAAAATGCTGCGATACCGAGTCCGATCACAATGGACTTGAGGAGCCTACCAAATTGGCGATAATCCAAAATGAATACCCAGATGACTGAAATACAGATGATCAAAAATGACGAAATTACGTGAGTCAAGAAAATCATGGCAAAAAGTAGTGGTAATGCTCTAACTAGGGTATGCTTTTTGACTCGAACTGCCAGTAAATACAAGATCCAAGGAGCTAAACTCCAAGCTAGATTTTCTGCATATACCCCGCGCAAAAATACGTTGGTCGCATGGAAGGGATAGAGCGTAAACAAAACAGAACCAAAGAAAGCCAGATCATCTCTACCTGATAATTGGCGGATGAGTAAATACATGCCCCAAGCGGCCACAATAAATGTCATAAACATAAAGAGGTTGAGACTGGTGATAATGGGTAACCCAGTGAGCGTAAGAAGCGAGGGGACAGCGTAGATCATGGGCGGGTAGTAGTTGAACCAGGGCATACCATAGCCTTTGCCCAGATTGGTTGACCACCTACAGGGGATTTGGCCTTCTTTGAAACAATTTAGATACTCGTTTACCCTAAAAACTTGGATGTCGTCGTGGATATAAAAATGATGAGAGGTCAGGAGCATGCGGCCGGCCACGATGGCTACTGCCAGGCTCAGGAGCAAAAAAATATTTTTCTTTAGCCAGTTCATAGATTCATTATAGTATGATAGTAATTGTATGATGAAACAACTAGTAGTCCTTGTGTCAGTGTCATTGATTTCACTTTTTTTGTTTTGGTCGCCTTTTATTTTTAAAATCGATAGTTTTTGGGGGATCAAATTTGGTGGACATGGCCTGGAGACGATTGTACAAAATTTTGATGGACTCAATTATATCGCGGTGGCAAAAACACTATATGACCCTACGCAGCTTGAGAAAGTTTTCGTCGGTTTTGGGAATCCACCCATTTACTACGCAGCCCACTTCCCTATTTTCCCTCTACTTATTAGAGCCTTTGACACTGTCTTTGATGGGCCCAGGTCATTACTACTTGCGATTATAGTGAGCAATATATTGCTTTGTACCTCGCTCTATATTTTCTTTGAAACACTACTGAAAGATAAAAAACTGGCTACTATGCTGAGCGTGATAGCTTTGTTTTTCCCGGCGCGGATGCTGTCCGTACGGATGGTCGGGACGAGTGAACCCATGTTTATTGCATTTGTGTTGTTGTCACTTGCGATGGCCTACAAAAGAAAACACTGGTGGGGAGCAATTTGGGGAGGTCTGGCCGTTTTGACACGAAGCCCAGGGATTTTGTTGTTTGGAGCATATTTGATTCAATTTACATTTACAAAAAAATTGAAATTGTGTTATCCATATTTACTTATGCCCCTGTCGCTTTTTTTGTTGTTTGGTTGGTATGGTCACCAGTACGGCAATTTTTGGGCATATTTTAGTAGTAGTAGCGAACTCCACCCCGTATTTTTCCCGCCATTACTGATTTTCTCGAACATGACAAGTTGGATTAACGGGATGTGGAGAGAGGATATTATTTATATTTATCTATTTTATGGAATGGGGATTTGTCTATTAAAAGATAAAACTGCCAAGATTTTTGGAATATTGATGGGGGGACTATTGCTACTGACTGCTCACCAAGATTTGGGTAGGTACGCTCTACCACTAGCTCCTATTGCACTACTAGGGTTTGCGCCATATCTGAACCATAAAAACATACGGTGGCTAGCAATACTAATTATTCCTATATTTTTGCTAGGGTGGCAGTTTGTGGTCGCCAATATCCAGCCTATTTCTGACTGGAGCAAGTTGTTGTAAGTGCTACTGAATCTTTTTTGTTTAGATAGTCGTAGAGGATTTTGCTATCGTACACCTCGTGCAGGATGTGGATGCCAGTAAAGTTTTTGGTTTGAAATTGCGCGACCTCTTGCCACTCTGATTTACTCCCAGTGATTACTAGTAAATGAGATGACCTGCTAGGGTTACTCTGAGCACAAATATTCCGCCATATGTTGTCATCGTTTGTCAATTTGCCAGTGATGCTGTGGATACGAGTCCAACCGTATTGATTTAACTCATCCCATACGGCATTTTTTTGAAAAGAGGTGGGATCTAATTTGTTGTAGAAAGAATAATAGAGAGGGCCGAAGTCATAATCATAAAATGATATCTCTTGCTCCCTGGCATGATCACCCAACCAGCTCATTAAATCTGGGGTATCTGATGACCAAATTTCTGGCTGTACGCGAGTGAAAATATAATAATAATTGGCGAGATATCTAGACTGTGACCACATAATAATGAGGATAAGTGGGTATAGTGCAAATTTCCAACTTTTGTTGCGCATGAGACAAAGCGTTTCATTTACCCCGATCATAATAATCATGAGGACGAGGTATAAACCTACCACGTTGCGATGAATATTTTGTGCTCCAGCCAGTGCTACGGGGATGATTGCAAAAAGTGTGGAGACTAACACATATTTAAATAAAATATTCTTTTTGAACCGTAGCAACACTATGTATATTCCTACCAAGAAAAATGGCAACAATGATGCGATATACGCACCATTATTTGCTGGGACAACATCTTTTTGATATCCATTTAGGAACAAGTATTTTGGTGATAATAATTCGATGTAAGTGCGGGTAGCATTTACCAATTTTTCTCCTGGCTTGTTCCAAAGTGCGTAACACAATTGTGCTATAAGTGAGTTGTGTTCTGAGCTGATATAGCACATTTGTCGATTTTCAGTAATGACTAGTACATTGCCAAACTCCTGTAGTTTACCTTCCTGACTGAGCCTGACCAACCCCCTAACTCCAAACATATCACCTAGATAAGGGAGTGCCACTAGTGCCCAAACTATGCCAAATATAAGACAATGTTTTAGGATTTGCTTGTACGCATGGAATCCTCCAACAAGGACAGCTATGCCCAGCGTGCCTACGCCGATGTATCTGAGGACAGAGTAATAGTATCCAGCGATCGCGACAAAAATACTTGAAATAATAAGATATTTGATTTTATGATTATTCTTCAAATATTGAAGCTGGAAATATATACTACAAGAGATAAAGAAAAGTCCGATGTTGGGCTCATAAAAAAGCCTACTAAGGCCAAAATGCCAAGGTGAAAGACCAAGGACTATGCTAGAGATAAAGGCGACTACATGATTGCTAGTAAGAGTTTGAACAATAAAAAAAGTCACTATTAAGGTTAAAAATCCAAAGATTGCACTGGGTAATCTAGTGGTCAGCGTGCTTAAACCAAAATGTTTAACCAAGGGGACTAAAGTATACGACAATCCTGCTGGTTTATAATCGCCAAACGATTTGAGTGTAGTACCACGGCTGCCCCACATATCCTTGCCTGTTTTAAGCAAACTATATGCATCGTAGCCGTAACTGGCTTCGTCGACATTGATGCCTTTGGGAATACTGCCCAATGCGTAAAAACGAAGAAATACAACAATACAAGTTGAAACAACAATCAGGAATATAAATGAAATTTTATGGAACAATTTTATTTCTTTTTCCATACAAACCGGTTGTAGGCAAAGAAGTTCCAGAACATGCCGATGAGGATCCCGACCATAGAGAAAATCATGCCTGTATCTACGGCTACATTTGCAACTGGGACAGTAAATAATGCGTAAAGTCCAATAAACTTTTCACCCACAAAGGCGATTGCCATCTGGATCAGGATTGATCCAGCCGAGGCTAGGTTGAACTGGACAAACTTTCCAGGAATCTGGGTAGCTTTGAGTTTACGATCGGCAAAGGTCCAGAGGTTGCTGAGGGTAAAATTGGAGACGATGGCTGTTTCGATGGAGAGAAAATTGGCTATCTGATAAGCAAGTCCCATGCGATAAAAGTAAAGCGCAATAATCTGGACGAGCGTGCCAGTACCACCAGTGACCAGGAATTTAAATATTCGACTACTAATAATCTCTGATATCCTAGTTTTCATAATGTACCTCATGGTATTAAATATATACTCTGGACCTAGCTTAGAGTGACCACTGGTGCGGTCGCGGAAAACAAAGGGGACTTCACTCACTTTATACCCTTTTTGAATAGTTTTGACGAGAAACCCAATTTGCCAGGTGTAACCATAGAAGGCGGCATTATTCATAATTTTTAGGATATCTTGTACTACATCTGCTTTGATCGCACGATAACCTGTGGTCCAGTCATGGATCCTGAAGTTGCCCATGATTATCCTGATATAGATGTTGCCAAAGATAGAGAGGAATTTCCTATACCACGGCCAATTGGCGGGAATCCCTCCCCCTTTGATATAGCGTGCCCCCAGCACCAAATCTGACCCCTCGCTTAGTTTAGCCAGCATGCCGGGAATAATTGCGGGATCGTGCTGGAGATCAGCGTCAAACTCGAAGATGATATCGGCTTTGTATTTATCTATTGCCACTACAAATCCCTTTTTGTAGGCGTGGCCGAGACCTCCTTTGTGCTTGTTGTTGAGGATGTGGACAAAAGGATATTTTTTGATCAGGCCATCGATCACGCGGCTTGTGCCGTCTGGGCTATTGTCATCGACAAAAAGAATGTGCATGTCATATGTAGGGCATGCTTTAAATATTTTGGCGAGCTGCACGGTAGTTGCCCCCACGTTGCCTGCTTCGTTGTAGGTGGGGACAACAACGATTACTTTACTTTGCTTCATAGTATTTGAGAGTTTTGGCTATACCTGTTTTAAAGTCGATAGTTGGCTCCCATCCTAGGAGTGATTTGGCTTTGGCAATATCTGGCTTGCGTTTTTTGGGATCATCGGGTGGAGTTGCAATATATTCTTTTGGCAGCTCGCTACCTATTACCCCCTCAAATGTTTTGATGGCGTCACTCAACGTGTATTCAGTAGGATTGCCGAGATTGATGACCTCTCCGATAGCTTTTTCGGTTTGATAAACTTTGATAATCCCGCTTACGAGATCATCGATGTAGCAGAAGGAGCGAGTCGAGCTGCCGTCGCCATACATTTTAAATGGTTTTTTGTTGAGGTAAGCATCAATCAAGTTGATCGTAAATCTACCATCATCGAGGCGCATATGGGG
>JBAQEX010000072.1:0-12204 GCA_049286965.1 Microgenomates group bacterium
GTGATGCCCCAAGCCAGCATGAGCGGGAGCTGAGTATATGTACCGGCTACTTCGGTGGTGATGCGGCGCGACTTTTCACTATAATTGAATTTAAACATTTCCCAAGAATTGGGACCCACGTCTACGAGTTTTTTGTTGTGCAGACGCACAGAGACCACGGGAGACCCATCGACCTCTGAGATATCTTCTATCCTGCCCACGGTACCATTGATAAACCTTTTTTCGCGATCATTGCTAGTCATCATGACTTGGGCGCCGATTTTGAGGGTGAGCTCGCGCGGAGCGGGCTCGGTACGTTTATCAAAACTGCCAGTGCTGCTAGCTTTAAATATGAACACCTCACCGCCGAGGGAGTTGAGCTGGTAGATATTGTAGGACTCGGCGTCTCTATTTGTACCCGTCAAATGGATGACATATTCTTCGGGAGGAGGCGCGTAATCTTCGTTTACCCGAGTATTGAGGGTAGAGATATCTTTGGCGCTGGCTTTGTTTTCGCGGATGGCATTTAATATTTTGATAAACTCATCGTCGCTTTGACGATAAATGTGATCTAGCTCGATAAAAGTGAGTGGAGTACGCGAAATTACGTCGGCACTAAAAAAGAAGGCTGAGTCGTAGCGGCTAGAGAAAATATCTCTGTCATCACGGGTCACAACGGGAGGTAACTGGTAGAGATCGCCAAACATAATGACGCGCTTACCTCCAAATGGCGCCATTGTGCCACAAACCCGGCGCATAAAGGCATCTACGCAATCCAGCAGGTCGGCACGCACCATAGAGATTTCGTCGATCACGATCGCGTCCAGTTTTTTATATAACTCTGGCTTTTTAGCTTTGCCACCCAATTTCCAGGCCTTTTCCATAGTGATATCGGGTTTGAAAGTAAAAAAACTATGGATCGTGGCCCCGCCAATATTGACGGCCGCAACTCCAGTGGGGGCAAGAATCACAATATTTTTTTCTGTATGTTTTTTGAAATATTGCAGGAGCGTGGATTTGCCCGTCCCCGCGCGCCCCGTGATAAATACTGATCCCTCCCCGTTTTTCATGAGATCCAAAGCGTGCAAAAACTGGGGATTTAATTCTATTTCTGACATGAGGACGAGTATAACTTAAATATAGAGTTTGGCTAGCTGGCGTGAAACTTTGCGTGTATCGAAATATTTTTTGGCACGAGCTAGAGATAGTTTAGAATATTTTTTGTAAATATCGGGATTTGTGATAAGTTGCTTGAGACTTTTGACCATTTTATCCAAATCGTTTTCGCCTAGGACTATGCCTGCATCCCCCACTACTTCGGGGATGGCACCAGAGACTGTGGTGACGATGGAGAGCCCAGTTGCCATGGCTTCCACTAGCGCCATGCCGTACTGCTCCTCCCATGTGTCGGTCGTTTGACTGGGTAGGAAAAAGATATCGGCGCTGCGATAAATGGCTGGCATATCGGCGTAACTAGATGCGAAAACCCAGCGAAAATCTGCGATGTCGGACAGTTGCTCAGCAACTTTTTTATATATTTCTAGACCTTTTTCTGGTACCATGCGGGCGACTGTAAGCACAATTGGTTTGTGTGCCTTCCGGGAGACTCCCGGAAGGTTGGGGTGAAAAACAGTGAGGTCTACGCCGTAGGGAATGACCACGATTTTGGCTGGGCTCACGCCTTCGGCAATGAGGGCTTGTTTGGCACGGAGCGTGGGGGTGTGGAAAATGTCTACGTATTTGTATGCGTCGGATTTCCATTTGCGCAAAATGCGAAACTTTTCATTTGCATGTGGTACTGTCTCCCAGCAGGTACAAATGAGTTTTGTGATAATGCCGGCTTTACGCAGCTCTACGGCTTGGTGAGTGTAGGGCGTATAGGTCTCGGCGGTGTGGAGAATATTCCGATGAATCGATTCATCGGAATGAGTAGTAATTATTCTTTCTAATCCCAGCAGCCACTGCTCGCCACCGATCAAACGGTTGAGAATCTGGCGGCGGAAGGGGAAAAGGGGGAGGTCTGTGGGCGACCAGAGTTTGGTATGATGGAGTGTGATGTGGGTGAGTGGGTGGAGGCTAGTGATCACGTTTACGTCTAGACCGATGTAGTTCTGGAGTTCGAACATATTGGCATGATTGGCGCGAATGAGGTGGATCATATTTTTTTTATCATTTTAAGTAGAAATTCTTCAATGGTGTATATAGGTTGAATAATGATGTTTGCAAGGATTCCGAAATGTTTGCGGTAGTAATACTTTCTAGAATCAAACCATGCTTGATGTCTTATTTTATATTTGTTCTGACTGCTAGCTCCGCCCACATGTCTTATTATTGAATGTGGGCAAAAGAACACTCTTAGTCCTAGATCATTAGCTCTTTTGCATAAATCAACGTCCTCTAAATACATAAAGATATTTTCATCAAAGCCTTTCAACTTGGAAAAGGTATTTTTGGCTATTAACAGATAAGCACCACTCACAGCGTCGACTTGCCGATCGAGTTTGGACCTAAGGATGTTCAGATCCTCATAATAAAATTGTTCATGTGCACTTTTTATTCGTAAAAATTTACCTAAATTACTGAATTCAAATAATCCCGTAAATAGCGTTGGATACCTAACAACTGATCCGTGAATTTTACCTTCATAGTTTATAGCCTTCCCCCCAATTATATCTGCTTTATCTTTTTGGAAATGGTCTAGCAGAATCTTAAGAGAATCTCCTTCAATTTCAGTATCTGGATTTAAAAACAATATTAGTTCACTTTTGGATAGATTTGCACCATAATTACAACTAGTTCCGAAGCCAACATTTTTTCTACAAATGTAAGATAATTTCATTTTTTTGCTGAACTTCTCGCAAATTCTTTTAGTTTCTTTCCTGTCATTAGAATTATTTTCTATTATAAAGACCTCATTAATCATGGCCCTATTCCGATACATTGAATTCAGCAAATTCACAATATTTTTAGAGGAATTATATGTAACAGTCACAATGCTTATCTTGCTATTCATATCTATTGCATTATATGTTCCGTAGTGTTTAATTAAATCTATGTTTATTAAAAAACTATTTGTTATAGTTTTAGTTTCTTTAATTGATATATTTTTGCTCAGATATCAGACTATTGTACATGCAAATAGTTACTCTGAACCATTTGATTCTTCAGGCATTATTCAGTCTTTTTGGCAGACTACTAGGGGCACTCTATCTTTTCAATCTGCTTTAGGGGGGCAATATGCCGTAATGAGTGTCCCCAATAATGTGAACCCATTTTATTATTTCAAGTCTGTGGAGTTTTCATCTTTAAAGCCAGACTATTTATCAATTTCAATAATATCTAAATTTTCATCAAATGCAATTACTCAAGGAGCAGGGTATATCCTATCTGATAATGTGCCCTCTGAATCATCGAGTTTGTTATTTGATCACTATATGTTCTATATTTGGCCTAAGCCCAATGGAACTTTCCATCTATTTACAAGTCTCTGCCCGAGCTCTAGCCCAAGCTGTAATATAAGTAATCAATTAGTTAATGGTGTATACCCTATCACCCCTGATGGAAATTGGCATAATTTAACACTTAAACGGATTGGCTTATATTATGAGTTTTATGTAGATGAAATTGCCGTGTTTCGAACAGTTGAGACTTCACGAGTTGTCACATCTATCGGCGTTGGTGATCCAGAAAATACGACTGGTAACCAAGCCTGGCCTAGTTTGTCTATAGACTATATTGGGTTGGATTATATTCCTCCCACCACCATTCCTTACCTTTCGCAAAAGGATGCGAGGTGGGGGAGCAAGGAATATGATAGCGCAAGTAGCTGGGCAGGGATAAATAAAAGTGGGATCGAGAGATGGGGGTGCGCCCTCACCTCAACTGCGATGATGTTGCAGAATTATGGAATTAAGGACCTAGCTGGTGCTGACCTGACTCCTGACACGCTCAATACCTGGCTCAAGTCGCAGAGCGATGGCTATGTCGGGCCAGGACTGCTGAATTGGATCGCCGTGACGCGATATGCCAAAGAAAGCTACCTAGCAGGACACGCCACCACCAAACTAGAGTATGTCCGGAGTTACCCTCCGACTACGCCAGTACTTCCTGCCATACTTGGACTACCAGGCCACTTTGTGGTGGCCCATACCGATGGGACGTCGGACTGGCAGATCCACGATCCAGCTAACCAGCTAAAGACAACTTTAGCTAAAACTACAACAGTAAATAGTATAAATAGATTTATCCCCTCACTTACCGATCTCTCATATATGATGTTTGTGACTCAGCCTGGAGTCACTGCAAAGCTTAAAAATAGTTTGGGAGTTGATGTCCCGCTCACATTTACAGATGAATATATCAGTGATGACATGGGCGAGGTAGCCACCCCCTCGGCAGTCCGTACTACTGTAATCCCCAAGCCAGCCAATGATACTTACCGTCTAGTTGTAAATAAACCTGCTGGACCTGCGGGCGAAATAAAGATTTATCTTTATGATGATCTGGCCGATGCGATTACCCCCGAGACCTTTCCCCTGCCTGACCTGACCAATACTTTTGAAATCCAGTACGCAACCCCGTCGGGAAGTACCAGGTCTGTTGTGGCAGTCGACACTACTGCTCCCCCTGCCCCGACCCTGCTGTCACCGGATGACCACGCTCACCTCAATACTGCTGGCCTAGTACTAGACTGGAGCGACGTAACTGATCCGAGCGGGCCTGTCACCTACAACTACAAAAGTGCCTGGAGCGGCGGAGGACATTATGGCCCAGTGAGTACAGGGACCAACTCATTTATCAATGCGCCTGGTACGTCAGACAATACTTACACCTGGCAAGTACAAGCGTGCGATAGCTTGGGTAATTGTAGCGAGTGGGCGAGCAGGCAACTCATAGTAGATAGTACTGCCCCGACGGTGGATCTAGTCTTCCCCACTCCGGGACCTAGTAGTAATTATTTTGAAGCAGTCTTTAGCGACCTAGTTGACCCAATCGAGGCAACTAGCGGAGCTAATTATTATCTATCCAATTGGCCAGGAGCTGGAGGCAGTGGCGACCTAGTGGGCGATGCCACCATTACTTACAACGAAAGTAGCAAAACGGCACGCGTATTATTTACCAGTCCAGGCTGGTACATTTCACCGGAACAACTATGGGGAGTCCAAAATATCCATGATTTGGCAGACAACCTTTTGTCAGTAAACCCGTATACAGAATATTCAACACCCATGACAGCCCCAGAACTAGCTGGCGCCCCCACAACTACGCCGAACCCTACGAATCAAACCACCCAAACGTGGAGTTGGCTAGCTGCAACTGATGTGGGTAGTGGGGTGAAGGGGTACAGTGCGAGAACCTATGATGTTGCAGCGCAGCAGTACCTGAGTGATTGGCTCTGGATCGGTCAAGTACTTGGCGCAGCCACTAGCTTGGATGAGGGATCGTGGCAACTATCGCTGCAAGCTACAGACAATGTGGGCAATGTCAGTACAGTACTGAGCTCTGAGACTCTAGTGGTTGATACCACTGGACCCAGTACGCCAATCAATTTACATTTTGACAATCCTAATTTAGTTTGTGGAGGCTATAGCAAAGATAAAATGGTGACCGTCGACTGGGACGATGCGAGTGATAATACCGATGTTTATGGATATGAATACAATATCGACTACCCCCTAGCAAATGGGACAGGGCGCAGTAGTTGGACTACGACTTTTACTACTAGTTCATATAGGGGGAGTTTAAATGAAGGTATTCACTACATCAAAATCCGCACCAAAGATACGGCTGGCAATTACTCGGCGTGGAGCAATTCGTGTGCGATAACTTATGACTCCCATCCACCCACCCTCGATTCTCAGACAACCTTTGATGGCTGGTACAAAGAAGCCCAAACTAGTTACTTTGATTACACCGACATTAATATGGCTGATGATTATATGGCTCCAAATTGTGAAATAGCTACAGAAGGATTTGCGCAGTCTTGCCCAGTCACCCCCAATGTTTGCGATAAAGCGGGAAACTGCAATACGACTGCACGAACCTCCAACGCCGCCAATATTGACCTCACCAAACCACTAGTTAATCTGGACACATGGGGTCAAACGCTGAGGGGGACTGCTAGTGATACCCTTTCCCTCGTCGATAAAATCGAGATACGACTCACCAAGCCAGGAGAAAGTGAAGCTACATTCGGGGCTACTGGCACAACAATTTGGAGTTACACAATCGATCCTGCCCCAATAGGTCACTACAAAGTGATTGTGGTCGCATACGATGTCGCTGGGAACGTAAGTGATGCGATAGTTAAAGAATACGATATCAACCCAACGAGCGGCCAAGCTGCACCTAGTTCCACTCCCACTCCTACGCCATCACCTAGTGGTTTAGTGGCGGGAGCGAGTACTCAAAAAGTGGAGGAGGGTGAGAGTCCCATGCCGAGTATGAGCCCGAGCACTAGTCCGATCCCTAGCCCAAGTGCGGAAATACTGGGAGAGGCGATAGAACCCAAGCCTGATATAAATTACTGGTGGCTACTATTTGTGATACCAGCTATCAGCTTCGTAGTGTATCTTGTGGCTCGCAGGAGATGACCCTGAATCAGAAGGTCCTTAATGTTTTTGAGCGTGTCCAGGATTTTTAGTTTGGTGACGTAGCGTTTATCTGAGTCAGTTAGGTTAAAAGGATTTTTGCCCGCCTGTAGGCGAGGTGAATAATATTTGTTGATAAGTTTAAATATCTCGGTAATGAAGCGGCCATCTAAAATGGCTTTAGAGGTGTTGGAAGTTGCATGAATGCGAAACGAACAAAGGGGCTTATGGACATAGACAAGGTCGCCAAACTGCAAAAGCCGAATCCAATATTCAAAGTCGGCAAACTGGGAAAACTGCGGATCGTACTGGCCAGCTTGCTTGACCGCTTTAGTGGGGTAAAGTGCGGCCGTGGGTTCACCGATCAAGTTTTCACGCAAAGTAAGTAAAATCCACTTGGCATGAGATACGCCATCCACCACAATACTTTTGGAGTGAAATCCCATTTTTTTGATTACTTTCCCTTTACCATCTACAAATTTGCGCTGGCAAGTGATGAGGGCGGCGGTGGGATGATCCAGTACTGCTTTGACGAGCTCGTCCACGCACGTGGGCTCTAGCAAATCGTCGGAGGCGAGGAATTTAATATACTCACCCTTTGCTTTGGCTACTATATAGTTCCACCCGCCGATCATGCCGTGATTCTTGGTCGTGCGGATCATACGCAAACGTGGATCGTGATATTGATTCAATAAATGAGGAGTGGCGTCAGTCGAGGCATCGTCATGCACGATGATCTCAATATTTTTGTAGGTTTGGGCGAGTGCCGAGTCGAGTGCCTCTGCCAAATACTGAGCACTGTTGTAGGTGGGAATCAGTATGGAAACTAGAGGGTTAGTGTTCATGATTTTTGACAAAAATTTCGGCTTTGGCATAATCGTCGGGGATGCCGATATCGAGGCAACTAGAGCCTGAAAGCTCTACCGCGTAACCCGGGTGAGACTGGCAATAATCGTGCAAGGAGACACCAAAGAGAGCATTGGGTTTGAGCGCTCTTGCTACTTTTACCGTCAGCTTGCCGATGGCCCAGGTCCATTTAGTTTTGGGATTTGGTACTTTGACTTCGATTGAGTGGATTTTATTTTTTGAATCGATGACTACGCTATCAAACTTTTCGGGAGTGCCGGTATCAAAGAGACCCAGCACTAGTTCACCTTTTTGTTTATCTATTTGAGCAAAACCATCTTTTGGGTACCAAATGGTGTCGGGGAGCCCAAAGAATAGCTCGTCATCCTCGTGCAAAAATGCTTCTGGGCAGACGATTCCATCTAGTAAACCCTTGCGATCGCGCACCATAAAAATGAGATTGTCTTTGTACTGCGATTTGGCGGCGAGGTAACGGATCAAATCGGTCTTGTCTTCGGCTGTATTGATAAATATTTTGTCGATGCCAGCAAAAATCATACGCTCGATCAAAAATTCGATCACAGCACGACGGGCCACTGGCGCTAATTCTTTGGAAAAACCGATGGGCTGGAGGCGAGTGCCTAGACCACCGGCTGGGATTGAGCCGTATTTCATAAACTTGATTTTATCATTATCCTATTTGTAACGATGAGGAGGGGTGGGGTGGTGAGTACCACGGCGATGAGCGCGGAGTAGACGGGTGCAAAGAGACCATAGCGAGGGAAGAGGATCAGGGCGAGAGCTATCTCAATAAAAGTCGTGATAAAAGCAAATAGAGACCCAAGCCCAGGCCGTCCTACCCCGTCGAGAATGGTGCTGGGAAGCGGAGTCAAAAGGAGGAGGACAAAATACCAAACAAGTACCCGCATGATAGAGTCGACGAGCGCTACTAGCTGCGAGTCGTGGAGCCACCATAAAAGAAATGGTAAGCCTAGGAGGTAGTACACCCCTACTCCCAGTAGACCTAGCGCGAGTAATCCAAACTGGAGCTTGTGATAAAGCCTACGAAACGATTCATCTAGTCCAACTCGAGCGGAAGCTGGGTAGATGGCGGTAGCTAGTTGCACCACGCCCCCGGCTAGTTTTTGGACTAGTCCCTGGGCAATCACATAAGCAGATAAAGTGATTGGGGATAGGGACGCGAGTAAATATTTGGCGTACTGGGACTGGACTTGCCCGATCAGTTTGCCACCCCAGTTTTTGAGACCAAAAGTAGTAAGAGATTTGACTTCTGAGAGTGATACTTTGCCATCCCTAGGACGGGGGAAGTATTTGAGAGAGAAATAGGCGAGAGGTAATAATGTAATCAGGTAACAAAGTAATTGAGCAGATAGGATCGCCAGGATGCCCTGCCCGCGCCACGCGAGGAAGGCCGCCAAGAGAGTATTGCCTGTACCAATAATGAAAGTCTTCGTGTTGAAATAGCCAAAGTGGCCCTCGGCTTGTGGGAGCGTCAAGTAGTGGCTGACTAAATTGTTCACGAGGCCTATCCCAAAGATGATGCTCAAAAGTGATAAATCTAGATGCAATGGATAGACTAAACCGACCGCGATGATACCCGCCAAGATGCCGGTTAGGATGAATAAGAGACTAGAGGTAGCCCAGATAGTTTGGCGGCGAGGAGAAAATTTGTGGTCTATTGCCAGGGCGCGTACCACTGCTTGGGGCAGACCTAGATTGATGGCAGAGACAAAGATGGTAGAGGCGAGGATCAAACTGTAAGTACTAAACTGGCTAATACCTAGGTGCTGCACTAGGATCGGGGTAGAGATGAATGACGCGACTAGGAGATAAATATAGCCTGCAATGTTCCAAGTGGTTGCCCTAGTGAGGGAATAATGCATGATTTTATTTGGAAGCACCTGCACTAATGGCACCTTTAACTGCGCCAACCGTCAGCTCAGATTCGGCGGTCGGGATCACCCCAAATACAGGGACGGGCCAGTAACGGAAGAAGGCGCGCCCGACGATATCGCTCGTGGTAATTAGTCCCCACTCGCGGGAATCGGATGAGTGAAGTCTGTTGTCCCCCATGACCAAATACTGGCCAGGTGGTACATCAACCTCGAGATTATCGCGCATAAATCTGCCTGGCAAGACCTGACCTGGATCGTTGATATAGTCTTCTTTGAGCTGGGTGCCGTTTAGATAAACATAACCACCCTTGAGCAAGATGGTGTCGCCTGGGGTACCGATGATGCGCTTGATAAAATCGACCCGTTCGTCTTGGGGGGAGTGAAAGACCACTACGTCCCCTCTTTTGGGGGCATGGAGGCGGTAGGAGATTTTGTCGGTCAAGATATACTCGGCGTTGTGAAAATTGGGCTCCATGGAGCGACCGTCGACCTGGTGGGGCTGGAAAAGAAAAATATAAACTATGGCAAAAATAGCGAGAGATACGACGATTGTTTCGAGGAAATCAAGGAAAAATAGCCATAAGTTGCGTAAAAAGAACATGAGTTAAGGATACATGGCGTGGTAAAATAGTGCAAGGCCTAGGGACGATTAGCTCAGTTGGTTAGAGCGCTTCATTCACATTGAAGAGGTCGCTGGTTCGAATCCAGCATCGTCCACTCTTATTCCGCGAGCTTGAGGATTTTGGCGAGGGTTTTGTCGGTTTCGTCAGGCGACCCGAGCAATTTGATCATGATTTTGGTCTCTTTGCGGGACCTCGTCATTTTGACCATAGACCTCTCCCCTAGTGCTTTGTTGAGCCTGGCTTGCATGGCAGTGATTTCATCGGACAAGATAAACGCCGGCCGACCACCATTTTGGGGTTTGCCACCAGAGGCTTTGCGAAGCCGCCTCGCGATCTCTTCGGTACGGCGCACACTCGCCCCCTCTTTGAGGACCAGTTTGTAAGCTTCGATCATAGTACGGGTATCTTCGATGCTAGCGAGCGCCCTGGCGTGCCCTTCGGTAATCAAGCCGCCAATGAGGCCATCGGTGAGCGCATCGGGTAAATCTAGCAGCTTGAGCGTATTACTGACGTAGGCTGGTGACTTGGAGACTTTTTTGGCGATATCTGCATTGCTTAGATTAAATTCACGCATGAGGCGGATGAAGGCCTTGCCCCGTTCGATGGGGTTGAGGTCGGTGCGCTGTACGTTTTCGACGATCGCCATCTCAAGCATCCCCTTTGGCGTAGTCTCTTTGATCACGACCGGCACCCGTTTGAGGCCAATAATCTTGCTGGCCCTCCATCTACGTTCACCCGCGATGATCTGGTATCCAGCTGGGGTGTGGGCGATGACGAGCGGCTCCAAAATACCGTGTTCTTTGATGGACTCAACCAGATCAGCCACGGAGTTTGGCAGGATTGTACCCCTAGGCTGGGTGGGATTGGGCTGGACCATGTCGATGTCGAGCTCGTGGATGTCTTTGTGATCTGTCATGCTTCAAGGATAGCATGTGAATGAACGCGTGAAAAGGGATGCAAAGTGGGTCGCACGGGTTCCAATAAGGTCTGAATAGTTTGGGATTACTTTACGGCAACGAAAGCTTTGCCAAGACGAGTGAAGAATGAGACGACGCCGTCTTTCATGGCAAAAAGTGTATAGTCACGACCCATACCAACGTTTACTCCAGGCCTAGTGCGAGTACCTACCTGACGGATGATGATCTGGCCGACTTTGACAGTTTCGCCACCAAATTTCTTTAACCCACGGCGTTTGCCGGGACGTGGACTGGCTTGACGTGTGGCTCCACCTGCTTTGACGTGTGACATATAGTTCTTTCAGAAAATAATCAATAATCAAATTCCAATAATCAAAAAGGGAATTTATTATTAGTTAAGTTTTTTCTCCAATATTGTAATATTTCTAACTACGGCTGCCCCAGGTTTGGCGTATGGGACGGACGAGATGTAATTGTAGCCGAGCGAGACCAGAGTGTCAACCGAAATTGTACCTATCACCTTGCCGTACACTGCAAAACTGGGGATAGTCATGACTACTCGACCCCCCACAGGTAAGGATTGGTGAAAAGACTTAAAAGCGCCACGATAGAGTTTGTCTAGTCCTTTGGCGATGTTTTTGATTTTGTCTAAACTAGAGGGGTTGCGTTCATCTAGCAGCGGGCCCATGTAGGGCTCGGTAGCAATACAATCTACTGAGGGGAAAGTTTCGTGGAAATGAGTAGCGTCGGCTAGCTTGAGCTGATAGGTTTTGCTAGGTAAACCAGGCGTAGACAAGAGCCACTCGAGATTGGACTGGGTGCCGGGGATGGCCTCGGGATTGGTATCTCCCCCGACCACGTGGCACCCAACCATGATAGCCTCAGATAAAACTGTACCCGTACCACAAAAGGGATCGGCCAGCGTAATGTCGGATTTGCCCTGGGTTGCGAGGTTGACCATGATCCGCGCCACTTTGGGGGGCAACATGCCCCTCTTGATGTCGCGGTAGGGTTTGTTGCGATCACGCGATATCCAATCTTCGGCGTCGTAAATCCAGACAGTTTTGGCAATCGTTACCTCATCGCCTTTGCTGATCAAGTTGTATTCGGCGACGTGCTGATGCGAAAGCATGACGAGCTCGTGAGGGCTAGTCTCCATCGAGACAAAGCGAATTGAGCGCTCAATTTTATCTTTGAGTTCATGGAAAACTGCGCGGCCCAGATCGAGGCTTGCGTAATCGGTGAGGGCAATGTTTTTTAATGACTCCTGAGAGATGAGTTCGACCAGGGTAGAGATAACCTGTTTGGGCGGTACTACAGCCAGCTGCGTGGC
>JBAQEX010000073.1:0-13622 GCA_049286965.1 Microgenomates group bacterium
TAGTCACGCTAGTGACGGCAGCACCTGAAACTAGTGCTGCTCCAACCGCCACACCAGTAGCTAGCGTGAAGCCGACGGTCAAACCAGAAGCTAGCACTGAGCCTGTTACTGAATAGTATTGACTAAACTAAAGTCGACTTATCTAAAAGTCTAGACTAAACTAAAGTCTGGTGTCCTGATTTCTTTTTAGACATGGGTTTGTTTGGGTGTAAATATAGCTTTATTTGTTGTACTATTGAGGTATGCAAGATCTTGCCCTCATCCTGAAAAAGGATGGTCTGTTGTCGGACGCGGATTTTTCCCGTCTAGAAAATGAAAGCTTTACCACGGGGATCAGTTTGGATGAGATCGTCGAGCGGTCGGGCGTCGTGGACTCGGTGGGGCTGACCAAAGCCAAAGCTACTATTTACAATATCCCTTTTGTGAGTCTGAAAGAACTAGCTGCATCGCCTGAAGCACTGGCCAAAATCCCCGAGTCGGTAGCCGAACACTACCAAGCTCTCCCCTTTGAATTTGACCCTAAAACTACCCTGCTCTCGATCGCTATGGCCAATCCACTGGACTTGCAAACGATTGCTTTTTTGGAGGCAAAGTCAGGCACCAAAGTAAAACCATTTATGGCGATGAAAGACGAGCTAGTTGGGGAGATCCCCAAGCGCTATTCGCAGGGCTTATCGGCAGAAGTGAGCCAAGTGCTCAAAGAATCGGTCGACTCGGACGCTAACCACAAAGTGATTGATGTCGAAAAAATTGGCGACGTGATCCGCGAGGCACCAATTGCCAAGATTGTGGCCACGATCCTGGAGTTTGCAGTCAAGGCTAGAGCGTCGGACGTCCACATTGAACCACTGGAGATGCATACCCGCGTGCGGTATCGGATTGATGGCATCTTGCAGGAAAAGCTGGTGCTGCCGCGCAAAGTGCATGAGGCCGTTGTGTCGCGCATCAAAATATTGGCCGAGCTCAAAATAGACGAGCGCAGGCTCCCCCAAGACGGACGTTTTTCTTTCCGCGCGGATGACCAAGAAGTAGATTTGCGCGTATCTTCACTGCCTACGGTGGACGGTGAGAAGATTGTGATGCGTTTACTGCGTAAATCGGCCAATATCCCCTCACTGTCTGAGCTAGGGCTGCGAGGGATGGCTCTGAAAAATCTCGAAGATTCGATCAAAGTCCCCCATGGGATCGTGCTCATCACAGGTCCTACGGGATCGGGTAAAACCACAACCCTTTACTCGGTGCTGCATATTTTAAATACCCCGAGAGTCAATATCGTGACCCTAGAGGACCCAGTCGAGTATCAAATCGACGGGGTAAACCAAGTACAGATCAATGTCAAAGCAGGACTGACTTTTGCCACGGGGCTGCGATCATTTTTGCGGCAAGACCCAAACATCATCATGGTGGGAGAAATCCGTGACAACGAGACGGCGGACCTAGCGATCCAAGCCTCACTCACTGGTCACTTGGTTTTCTCTACCCTCCACACCAACTCTAGTTCTGGTGCCCTCCCCCGTTTGCTGGATATGCAAGCTGAGCCATTTCTCCTGGCCTCGTCCATGACGTGTGTGGTGGCGCAGCGGGTACTACGCAAAGTATGTGATAACTGCAGCGAGCAATATGCTCCCCCCGCCGCAATGATTGAAGAAATGAAGCAAGTACTGGGGCCGATGTACGACGCCTACGTGGCTAAACTAGGTGGCAAGCCGGTGATGATGACCAGAGGTCGTAAGTGCGACAAATGTGGTGACACGGGATACAGAGGACGCCTTGCGATTTTTGAAGTGCTTAAAGTAACGGAAAAAATTGGTAAACTGATATTAGAGCGAGCCCCCGCCATCCAGCTAGAGCAAGCGGCGGTAGCTGACGGGATGGTGCTGATGGAACAAGACGGATATCTGAAGGCACTTGACGGACTGACGACCGTAGAAGAAGTTATGAGAGTAGCAAAGACATAAAAGGAGAGATATGGAAATAAAAAAGATACTGGAAATGTGCGTGACGTACAAGGCATCGGACGTACACATCATGGTGGGAGTGCCACCGATGCTGCGACTAAATGGCAAGCTCTTGGCGATCCCAGAAATACCCGCTATTACGCCCGCCCAGGCAGATGAGCTAGTAAATGGGATCTTGAGCGAGCAACAACGAGAGTTACTTAAAGTAGATAGGGAGTTGGACTTTTCGTATACGCTTGCGGGAGGCGCACGGTTTAGGGCAAATGTATACTTTGAAAAAGGTAACCCCGCTGCCGCTTTGCGCTATATCCCTGCCCAAATCAGGACCCTGGAAGATTTGCATCTGCCCCCAATATTCGGCACTTTGACCCAGATGAAACAGGGGCTAGTACTCGTGACGGGTCCCACAGGCCATGGTAAGACGACGACCTTGGCGGCTATGATAGAGCGGATCAACAGAGAGCGGAGTGAGCACATCATCACGATTGAAGACCCAGTTGAATACGTTTATAGACCCACCAAAAGTATTATTTCCCAAAGGGAGCTCCACGCCGATACTCATGCCTGGGGGGTGGCTCTCAAATCGGTGTTGCGGGAAGATCCAAACGTGGTACTCATTGGAGAAATGCGTGACTACGAGACCATCGAGGCAGCCCTGACCATCGCCGAGACAGGTCACCTAGTATTTGCGACCCTCCACACCAATTCGGCGGCGCAGACCATTGACCGGATTGTTGACGTATTCCCCGAAAAAGAACAACAGCAGATACGGGGGCAACTGTCGCTTTCGCTTGAAGCCGTGATTGCTCAACGTCTGATCCCCTCGGAAGACGGCGGACGAATCGCGGTGGCAGAGATCCTGCTGGCCACCCCGGCCGTAAGGTCCCTCATCCGCGACGGCAAATCCCATATGTTGACCAATGTGATGCAGACCTCGACCGATATAGGGATGCGCACACTCGATATGGCACTGGTTGAAGCATATAAAGCAGGCAAGATCAGTATCGGTGTAGCCAGAGAATACGCACTAAATACCGAAGAACTCAACCGACTAGTGGGGAGCACATAAAAAGATATGGAGAGATTTCGATTCAAGGCTAGGACAGAACAAGGCGAGCTGAGAAAGGGCATCGTTGAGGCCCAGAGCGAAACTACGGCGGTCCAGGTACTGCGTGATCAAAAATTGATTATTATCGAACTCCATGCACTGATCGTAGGTAAATCGGTCTTTAACTTTGGGCAGAAAGTAAAGTTTGACGACATCGTCAATTTTACCAGGCAACTATCGACCATGATTGGGGCGGGACTACCATTGACTGACGCTCTTTCGATCCTGCAAATGCAAGTACCCCCGGCTTTGCAGACTAAAGTGGCTGATATCTTGCGATCAGTTGAAGGAGGCTCGACATTTGCCAATGCCCTGCTGCACCATCCTGACACGTTTTCGAGAGTGTATATCGCGCTCGTGAAAGCGGGAGAGTCGGCGGGAGTACTAGATACTATTTTGATCCGCCTAGCCGATACCCTAGAAAAGCAAAGAGAGTTTAGGGAAAAAACTAAAGGCGCCATGATATATCCGGTGATAGTACTGGTGGGTATGCTCATTGTGACGAGCGTGATGATGATTTTTGTGCTGCCCAAGCTGACGGTCATGTACAAGGACTTTGATATCAAGCTGCCATTTATCACCCAGCTGCTCATCAATATGTCGGACTTTATGGTCAATTTTTGGTATTTGATGGGGATGGGGGTCGCAGGAGCAATTTATGGATTTAATGCTTGGCGCAAAACCAAGCTTGGGGCTTATCAATGGGACGTGATTGTGCTAAAGCTCCCGATCTTTGGCAGAATCAAGTCGATGATTTTGATGGCCGAGTTTAGCCGGACGCTCGCGCTCCTGGCCTCTGCCGGGGTGTCACTGGTGGAGTCCCTGGGCATCGTGCGGGAAGTCGCCGATAGTGAAGTGATGCGTAGCGCCCTAGAGACGGTGACCAAAGACGTAGAAAAAGGTAACTCGCTGGCGGTGTCGCTAGCCAAACACCCGGTCTTCCCGATGATCGTGTCGCAGATGACCTCGGTGGGCGAGCAAACGGGCAAGCTGGACGAGATTCTCAACCGTGTGGCAGGCTACTTTGAAAGCGAGTCGGAGCACGTGATCAAAAATCTCTCGACCGCCATGGAGCCGATCATTATGGTATTACTCGGGTTGGGAGTGGGATTTTTGATCGTGGCGATCATTGTCCCAATCTACAACTTGACTAGTGCGTTCTAGTGTGATGTTATAGAGATAGATACAATAGTACCAAAAGGAGATAATATGTTTCGTAAATTAGGTTTTACCATGATCGAGTTACTCATCGTGATCGCGGTCCTAGGCATCCTGGCCGTGGCCGTGCTCTCTGCTATCAACCCTATCGAGCAGATCAATAGAGGTAAAGATACAGGGTCCAGGTCGGACGCGGAACAAACTTTATCAGCTATCGATAGGTTTTATGCTTCACAAGGATATTATCCGTGGCAGACTGGAGCGGGTGATTCTCTACATGAGCCCATAGCCTGGCAGTTGCTGACAGATGCAGCCGACACAACCACGCCTACTCCAGTTACAGTGCTCGCCAAACTTTCAACAGGTGGTACATCTGAACTAAAAACCTCATTTGTAAATAGGATTTCCCCTACTACTTATAATCCCTTGTACATTTACAACGGCGGGGCGCAAGGCAATAGTACCTATGTTTGTTTTACCCCCAATTCGGGATCGTTTCAAACAGAGGCAGTAACTAGATGTGGCACGGCTGGAGCAGGTCTGCCAGCTGATTTGGCAGGAGCTGCAGCGAGCGTGTGCGCAACTGGAGCTGAGATGATTTGTCTACCATAAATATATAGTTATAAAACTGATAGAATGTGAGGATGATGTATTTCATCCTCACATTTTTTTTGGGCGCCTGCGTAGGTAGTTTTGTAAACGTTTTGATTGATAGGACCATTACCGGGAGGGACTGGGTACGAGGTCGGTCAGAATGTGATCACTGCCACAAGACCCTAGCCTGGTACGACATGATCCCGATCCTGAGCTTTTTGATTTACCGAGGTAAAAGCAGATGTTGCCATAAACGCTTGAGCTACCGGTATCCCCTGGTAGAGGTGATCGTGGGGTCACTATTTGCATGGTGGATGATCGTGGGGTTTGTGTTTTTCCGCCTGGTGAGTGCCCCACTGACCGTAATCCAGCCAGCATTTTGGCTATTTACGGGCATCTTGATCGTGATCCTCACCCTCTCTGACTTGTTTTACGGGGTGATCCTGATGAATGTAGTCTATTTGGGTTGTACTCTCACAATCATATATAGACTAATCCTGACGTATTTTGGGGCGTACCAAATGCCAGACTTGGTGATTTCACTTTTGACGGGGGGCGCATTTTATGTATTTTTTTGGTTGTTGTGGAAAATCACTAAAGGTAAAGGCATGGCGGACGGGGATATGTACGCTGCTATGTATATGGGGATCCTGCTGGGGTGGCCCAGAGGGATAGTGGCGATGTTTGGGAGTTTTATATTGGGGGCAGTGATTGGAATTTTGTTGATTGCGACGGGAATCCGTGGCCGCAAGGACAGCGTGCCATTTGTGCCATTTATGATGGCTGCCACAATCATCTCTTTGTTGTTTGGGACTCAACTCATTGGTTTCGTAGGTTTATAGAAGTCTCAAAGTGGAGTGTGGGATTTTCGGTGACTCTAGCATTACTTTCGTCTTTGAGATCAAATGATACTTTGATTAAATTGGTTTTTGGGCTATTGGAAAGTGGTGGGGTATCCCCTGGTAAACAAGTAAATAAGACATTGGCGGAGGCGGTAGTCCCAGAAGGAGTCAAATATGTACTGACGCCGCTGAGAATGCGAGCGTTGTCTAGGACTATGCCCGTGGAGGCGCCATCTTGATTGACTACTGTTACGGTCGTGCTGTTGCAAATAGTTAAATCTTTGGAGTTGCGGATCAACCCCTGGATTTGATCCAAGGCAAAGTTGCCTGCCTGCTTGGTTTTTGTGGTTGTGCGGATGCGGTTGCTACTGACGATGGTCATCAGGAGCGCCGAGCTGATGGCGAGCATGAGCATGGCGATGAGTCCGATGACAATGATGAGTTCGATGAGGGTAAAAGCCTGTTTTTTTACCACTGTGTGAGCTCCAAACTGACGGTAGTAGACCTGGTTGTGACTTCTTCCCAGGCCACACTGATCGTGGCGATCACTTTGCCGAGGGTCGCATTGTCTAGGACAATTGTGCGTTTGTAGGTATTGCCGATCAAATCGCTAGGTCCGCAATCGCCTGGACTGGGGAGCGTAGAAAAACTGGCGGGCAAAGTGGCAAGACAATAGGTCCCACTGACTGAGGCGATTGTCGGGTAACCGAGATTGTCGCGCTCGCCCCGCAACCAGTCGGCGGCTTGGGAGGCATATTTATTGGCTTCGGCAGAGCGCCTGGCGTAGGTATTTTGACTTTGTGATTTGGCAGTCAGGGCTAGGGCAGAGATGACGGCCATGCTGATCATGGCCGTGGCGATGACTACTTCGAGGATAGAAGTGCCCTTTTTTGTGTTCATGGTTGGACACCTTTGTAGTCGATGGTACCAGAAGAAGTTACTTGGACTCTAAAGACAGAGCCACTGGTGGTTGTATAGTCGATATTGAGGGGATCCACCGAGACGGTGGCCCCGCCGGACAAAGGTTTAAACAATATCGTCCCTCCTGTCATGCTGGTGATACCAGAGATGGTAATGTTTTCTACTGAACCTGAGCCCCCCGTGCAAACGCTTTCGGCAGTGATTGAGGTAGTGAGTGAAATGGTAAGAGATTGGCCCAGGTATTTGCCCGTACAATCTTCGTCCCCGATATCGGCTTTTTTTTGATTTTGCGAAAGGAAAGAAATGATTTGTTCGCCAGCTGATCTGCCTGACTGACGATCACGACCCCGAGCATAAGCTGAGATGCCCAGGGAGAGCATGATCCCAATAATAGTCACGGCGATCATGAGCTCGACTAGAGAAAAACCTTTTTTCATATAGTGCCTATGGTTGTGACACACAGTGTTGTAGACCTGTTGTCTCTAATGTGGTGGCACAGAGCGTATAGAGAGTATCCGTGGCGCCGAGTGCGTAAGTGTAGGAAAAGGCGATACCATCTTCTTTGGGGTCGGTGGGGATTGTGGAGATGTAAGCACCTCCTGCAGTCAGGGCTGATTGCCAGGTAGCAGAGGCGGGGTAGACTCCGTTTTCGCTGCGATAAGTCTCTAGGGCTTGGCGGATTTGCTCGAGGTCGGTGCGTCTTTTGGAATCGCGCGAAAGTTTGAGAGACCTGGTATAGCTGACAGAGCCGACCGAGATGAGGATCGCGATGATGGCGATCACAACTAGGAGTTCGATGAGAGTAAAGGCTTTTTTAAACATATATTTATTGTTTGTTTTGTGCGCAGTAATAGGTCCCTGTATCTGACCAATTGCAGGTAGAGCCAGACGGGGCGAGCGCGTTGCCACTGCCCATTTCCAGTGTAGCACAGATACAATAAGTAGATGAACTTGAGGTGCCCCAAGTGATGGTGGTGGTGGGATCTTTGGGGTCTTTGGGCCCAGTGCCGCTTTCAAAAGCCGCTCCTTCGTTTGGCGCAACGGGATAGACACCGTACTCTGCAAAATATTGCTCAAAGGCCGACTGGACATTGCTGATGATTTCACGTCTGGCAGAGTCACGAGCTTGTTTTTGGGCGGTGATCAAATTGGCTACCCCAATGCTTGTGATAATGGCAATGATCGCAATCACGACTAGGAGTTCGATGAGAGTAAAGCCAGTTTTAATTTTGTACATATTTTTATTGGACGCAGACTACGTAATCGGTCGCGACTGTTTCGGTATAACCCAAAAGGGCCGTAGTGCAGCGAGACTGCGACTCGGCAATATCTGGGTCAGAGAGATTTTCGAGGCTGCTCACCAGTAAATAAGTATCATCACTGGTTGAGACATATTTGTAGGTGATGGTAGTTGTGGTAGTCGAGGAGGGGTCGGTGGGGAGCGAAGATATGTAGACTGTCGTGCCAACTGCAAATTGCGATCCCCAAGCAGCTCCTGTGATACCGCCAGTCCCATTGTCCCTGGGGAATGCTTTTTGGTCGTTGTAATACAGGCGGAGCGATTGCTCGATACTGCGCAAATCTGATTTGCGCCTGGTATCCCGGGCACGGGAGCGAGCCCCTGCGAGGTTGGTGGTGACTAGAGCCGTCAAAATACCGATGATCGTGATGACAACTAGCAGTTCGATGAGTGTAAAGCCAGATTTAAAAGATATTTTCATAAATTGCTACTGGATATTTTATAATTGCAGGATGGCTCGGTGCCGCCACACCCCGGCGTTGCGGGAGCGTAAATCTTGCTGTCCTGGGCATTTTCGAGGTGGCCGTAGAGATAATAGCCACTACCACTTTTGACATAAAAATACTTGTAACCGCTGGGATCAACGGGGAGGACGGTGGCATAGGTAGTGTTTGCGTCGGCAAAAGGCGAACCCCAAGGGATAGCAACCCCAGCCACCATAATCTCGCCTGCAGCGGAGGAGTCTGGGTAGCCACGATAGTCGTTGACGTAGGCCTCGAGACTTTTGGCAACCATTTGCAAATCGGATTTACGCGAGATGTCTTTGGCTTTGAGGCGAGAAGAGACAAAATTGGCAAATCCAGTCGTGGCTAAGACGCCGAGGATGGCCATGACAATCAGGAGTTCGATGAGCGTGAATCCCCTCTTTGTAAACTGCATATCTTCCAGTATGAGCAGTTTGACGAATGGCGTCAAGTTTGTCATGATAGAGGCATGCAAAAGAGACTGCTCCATGGTCAGGTAGGATTGTTGTTGCTTGTGATAATGGGAGTCGTGATTGCCTTGGTTCTATCGATTGCATCAAGGAGTCTATCAGATACGGTACTCTCGAGACAAGAAAAAGAAAGTAGCACTGCATTTTCACTGGCGGAAACGGGGATTGAGCAGGCTTTGAGTTTGCTCGTAGGCAACCCGGACTTGAGTACGGAAGCAAGTCTTACGGATTTGCAATATAAAATTGCCCAGTCTGCAACTTATCAAATGTATGTGAAAGAACTAGATACAGCACATCTCGATATGGCAGGCTACAACACCGCTAATCCTCTGGCCATTTCGTGGACTAAAAAAGGGGATATTAGCGAAGACCTAATATGTGGGATTGAGGGGTCGGGGGGTTCTGCAGCATCGATTGAGGTGGGGGCAATAAATGGGTCCACTGGTGCTGTCTCGCGCAGTTATTTTAGGGCGTCAAACTGTGCTACGTTTGCCAATGGATTTGCTGCTAGTCTCGACGGGGGAGCTAGTTACCGTAGTACAACCTCATATAGTGTACCTGCTGGTACAACGATCATTCGTCTCAAACCAATCTATGCTGGAGCTACGATCGAAGTGACAGGACCAGGACTACCCAATCAGCAATACGTGATCAACTCCAAAGCTGTAGGGGGTGACGCTCAAAAAGAAATCGAAGTAAAGCGTGGACTAGAATCTGCGCCATCTGTATTTGATTACGCCGTGTTTGCTGGCGGCACCATAGTAAAATAAAAGGAGATACTGCCCATGACTGCCTATTTTGGCCTGGATATCGGTGCATCAAGCATAAAAGCTGTCCAATCTAATTTGATGGGGAGTAAAAATTTTGCGGTGGAGAATGTTGGACTAGTAGTCAACCCCACAGGGTCATTGGATTTTAGTAGTCCAGTCGTGGTAGATAAATTAAAAATCGCGGTCAAACAATTGCTAGCAGAGAGTAAAATCCACGAGAAACGGGTGGTCGTGTCGATCGCCGAGTCTAGGGTCTATAGTCGGATTCTCACGATGCCAATGATGTCGGAAGCAGAGCTATCTTCGGCTATCAAATGGGAGGCTGAACAGTTTGTGCCAATCCCAGTCTCGGAAGTCGAGCTAGATTTTTCGATCCTGCAAAACAATATCCCTGGTGAGGACAAGAAAATGCTTGTATATCTGGTGGCGGCACCCAAAAAATATTTGCAATCGATGGTTGATTTTTTGACTAGCGTGGGGCTGGAGCCGATTGCGGTAGAGAGTGAGATGGTGGCGGTAGCTAGATCACTCACCTTTGGTGCGCCTGCTTCGACTACTCTCATTTTACACATGGGGGCGATGTCATCGGTCCTAGCCATAGTGGACTCCAGTTTGCTGACGTTTTCATATGTCATTGAGTCGGGCGGGGTGGCACTCACGCGAGCCTTATCGCAATCGCTCTCGCTCCCCCTCCCCCAAGCCGAAGAATACAAGCGCACCTACGGACTAGATCAGGCACAGCTCGAGGGCAAGGTGCGGGGTGGACTGCTGCTAGTCCTAGATACCATCGTATCGGAGATCCGCAAAGCGATGGAGTACCATTTGAGTACCCGGAAAACGAGCGTGACGAGAATAGTGTTGTCGGGTGGGGGGGCGTATTTACCATCACTGGGATCACATTTGTCAGAGACTTTTGGAGGGATTGAAGTGCTACTGGCGGACCCATTTGCATCTGGTAAAGCCGGTCGCGGGGTTACCATCCCCAGAGAGCGCGCAGTTTATTCGGTGGCAACAGGGCTATCGCAGAGGATATTTTAATGCTTGAGATCAAAACTAATCTTTTAAAAAATCGCAAATCGCTGAGCGAAAAAGATTACCAAAAAGAGCGGAATTATTTGCGCATGTCGATCGTATCGCTGGTACTGGTCGTGGTCATTGTGATGGCACTGAGCATCTGGAATCTGGTACTGAGCACCAAGCTGAAGACAATAACTACTTCACTCACTGCCATGAACCAGGAAATGCAAGGACTAACTGAGGCTAGTGCCCAGCAGATTTACCTAAAGAGTAGGTTGAACTTGCTGAGCGGGTTTTTATCAAGTCGATCGGACGCCCGCAAGTCACTGGAGCGAGTGTTGTCGACTGACATCCCGGGCACCCACATCTCGCAGTTGGCTTTTGTAGATGATACAACTTTGGGGGTGTCGTACGTGGCAAACTCACCCACCTATTTAAAGGATTTGTTGAGTTACTA
The DNA here is from genome assembly GCA_049286965.1 of Microgenomates group bacterium. Taxonomy (GTDB): domain Bacteria; phylum Patescibacteriota; class Microgenomatia; order UBA1400; family UBA12108; genus CAJAUT01. The sequence continues at coordinate 11,060 of JBAQEX010000073.1, forward strand.
CGAGACGGATACAGGGTACTTTGCCCAAGTAGTCAATAAAGGGATCTCGCGATCACAAGACAATACCTATCAAATTTCGCTTTTGCTAGCGCTGCCTAAAGGAGCTAAATAGAGATGTGGTACAAAACACACGAGATGTTGATCAAGGCGGGCGTAATTGCCGTAGTGGCTATGTTGCTGGCATTTTTGGCGATTGTGCCTATTTATCAAAATGCGGGCAAAATGCTGAAAGTTGTCAAAACAAAATCTAGTGAGCTGGACACAGTGTCAAATAAAGTATCGATTTTATCTAAACTGGATAAAAATGTCCTGGCTGAACGGGTCGCGACAATGGATAGTGCTTTGCCGCCCAAAAAAGATGTTTTGCTGTATCTGACATCAATTGATGGGTTGTCGCGAGAGCTAGGACTGACGCTGGGCGGGCTCACCCTATCTCCTGGATCAATTGCGGAGGCGACTGTCTCTGCCACCAAAAGTACAAAGCCACAAGTATTGCAGAGTTTGGCAACGGAGATCAAAATCCAAGGGAGTCAGACGAGTATTTATACATTTTTGCGCACGATTGAGAATGTGTTACCCCTCATGCAAATCAAGAATTTGTCGGTTGACGTGTCCCACGGCGACAATTATTCACTATCGCTGAGCTTGGGGATGTTGTGGGCCGACCCGATTACGACAAACGTAACGGGAGCGGTGACTTTGTTTGGGGAAGAAGAAGACAAATACTTTAATCAGCTAGCCAGTTTCCGCAAGTTTGAACAATTACCAATCACTGAAACTGCGATAGGCCAAGGAAAGCTAGATTTGTTTTCGCAAAATTAGACTTCGACGGTGATACTGCCATCATCTTCTGCAACCGGTTGTGGTTGCTCGGTTGATAGTGACGGGTCGACACGGGGGTCGACCCCTACTGGGGCGTCGTTTTCTGATACAACTGAGATACGGATGTGGACACCGCGCTGTATTGCGATCACGCGCATGATGGTGCGGATGGCTTTGATCACTTTGCCTTCTTTGCCAATAATGCGGCCGACATCTGCTGGGTTGACGGTGACGATGTAATTGGAAGTACCCTCTTCGTCTTGGACTTCGATTTTGACATCTTCTGGGACGGTCGTAATGTTTTTAAGGATGAAGGACAATATATCTTGCATGGGGACTCCTCTTGTAGCTCAGGTAACTGAGTAATTAAGTAATTGGGTAAATAAGTTGTAAGTCATGATTATTTGGTAGTTTTGGAAGGCTTGGAGGCGCGAAGTGCCAACGAACGGACGGTATCGGTGGGACGGGCACCTTTGGCCATCCATGACTCGTATGATTTGACGTCGAGACGGAATTCTTTGGGGGTGGAGAGCGGGTTGTAGTAACCGATGTTGTCGACGCTGCGAGTGCCAGAGTTGGTTTTGTCTTCAACTACCACCACGTGGTATTGTGGCTGAGCTTTTTTACCGATGCGGGTCAATTTGATTTTTAGCATATGGCGTATTGTATCAGGAATGCGTAATCATCTCAAGGGTGTTTTTGGCGGCGTCTTCTTGGGAGGTTTGTTTGCTTTTACCCCTACCCTCCCCGTACACCGTTCCCGCGATCACGACTTGCATCACAAATTCTTTGTCGTGGTCGGGCCCCGACTCGGAGAGGAGCTTGTAGCTGGGGGCGGCTTTGTAGCGAGACTGGGCAATCTCTTGGAGCAACGACTTGTTGTCTTTGTAGGTTTCTGACTTGAGGACGATGGCGGCCTTTTGGAATAAATGAGTTTCTAGGATTTTGACACAGGTGGCAAAACCTTGGTCTAGGTAGATCGCGCCCAGGAATGCTTCGAAGGTATCGGCCAGAATCGACCTGTTGGTGCGACCGCCCGTGGCCTCTTCGCCTTTGCTCATGAGGAGGAGCTTGGAAAATCCGAGCTCGCTGGCGGTGTCGCCCAAGGACTCGGTGCGCACGAGGGCAGCGCGCAGATTGGTGAGCATCCCCTCCTGGAAATCGGGGTAGGTGGTGTAGAGGAAATGGGAAGTGGCGAGCTCGAGGACCGCGTCGCCTAGATATTCGAGGCGTTCGTTGGAATACTGGAAATCATGCGACTCGTTTAGGTAGGAGCGATGGACAAAGGCATTGCAAAGCAAATGCTCGTCTTTGATTTGGATGTTTAGACTGGTGAGTAATTTAATTAGATTTGGATTCATAAAATTTTATTTGTTTTTTAAGATAGTGCCTAGGACACCGTTGATAAAGCTACTAGAGTTTTCGGCGCCGTATTTTTTGGCGATCTCGACAGCTTCGTCGATCACGACTTTGGCTGGAGTGTCTGAACTCACGAGTTCTTCGGTCGCACAGCGGAGGATCGCCAGGTCGATTTTGTTGATGTTTTTGAGGGGCCATTCGGGAGCGGCTAGGCTAATTTGATCGTCAAATATGGTCGTAAAGCCGGGGATAAAACTAGAGGCAAAGAGTTTGGCGACTTTCAGTTCGCGTTTTTTATGTCTTGGATCAGTTGATGTTTTCATTTATTGATTACAGTTGGTGCAGACGGTGTGGGACTTTTTCATTTGACCGCAGTTTGTGC
>JBAQEX010000074.1:0-43390 GCA_049286965.1 Microgenomates group bacterium
ATTGACGTTCGAGGATGCCGTAGATAATCTTGGCTTTTTGTTTCTCGGCGAGTTGGACTCCGTAGTCAGAGACTTTGCGATTGCCACCCTTGCGACCATGGGCGCCAGGAGGTGTACCGATGCGACGCTCGAGTTTGGTACCAGTAGTTTTGAGACCTAGATCAACTCCGAGTCTGCGCGCTTTTTTGTTTTTGGGACCAGTATATCTTGCCATATTAGCCATGCCTCGGTTTTTTTGCTCTAGTCCCGTTGTGGGGGATAGGCGTAACATCTAACATTTCGGTGACTTTAATACCTACTGTGCGTAGTACGCGCAGAGCGGCGTCGCGACCAGGACCTGGGCCTTTGATATAAACGGCAGCTTGGCGCAGTCCCATGCCTTTAGCCGCATCGACTGCAGCAGTAATAGCTTGGGTAGCGGCAAAAGGAGTAGATTTCCTGGAGCCTTTGAAGCCGACTTTGCCTGTTGAACTCCAACCAATCACGTTGCCCGAAGTATCGGTCACGGTGACGACGGTATTGTTGAAGGTTGCCAGGATATAAATGCGACCTTCGGCCACGTTTTTAGTGCTTTTGTTGATAGCCATATTATTTCTTTACCTCCACCTTGGCTGCGTCTTCTTTCTTCATGGCGCCGATTGTCTTGCGTTTGCCACGCAAAGTGCGAGCATTTGTGCGAGTGCGTTGACCACGGACAGGGAGCCCCGCAGAGTGACGCGACCCACGGTAACTACCGATGCGTTTGAGACGTTGAATATTTTCTCTGATGTCTTTGCGTAAATCACCTTCGACTTTGAATTCTTCGATGATTTTTTGGAGTTTGGCGACATCAACGGCACTTAAATCTTTGGCGCGTAAATCTTCGCTAATTTTGGCTTTACTGAGGATGATTTTGGCTATGTTTGGTCCAATACCATAAACATAAGTGAGGGCAATCACGATGCGTTTGTTTTCTGGCAAATCTATTCCGACTAAACGTAGCATAAAATTATCCTTGGCGTTGTTTGTGGCGAGGGTTTTCGCACACGATAAATAAGACACCCTTACGACGTACGTATTTGCACTTTAGACAGCGTTTTCTCAAAGATGCTTGTACTTTCATATAGTTGTTTGACCTTCTTTGACTCGATATGTGATACGACCCTTGCTGGTGTCGTATGGTGTCATTTCGAGTTTGACTTTGTCTCCTGGCATAATACTAATGCGATACATGCGCATCTTGCCAGATAAGTGCGCGAGTATTTCACTACCATCTTCCAGGCTAACCCGAAACATAGTATTTGGTAAAGCTTGAGTGACGGTACCGATCTTTTCTGTGACGTCAGCTTTACTCATAATTGATTTTGATATTGTACCAGATTAAATGATCTGAAACAATGAGGGTACAGTCAAAATAGAACAACCGTCCTCAGTTACGATGACGGTTTCTTCGTGTACGGCTGAAAGTGTACCATCTTTAACGGAGATTGTCCAGCCATCTTCCTCGAGTACGAGCTTGGGGTTACCCTCGACGTAGATGATCTCGATTGCTAGAGTTTGACCTAGTTTGATAATGGGTGTTTTCTCTTTGGGACCCAAGACTACGTTTGAGATCATGGGCTCTTCATGGAGTTCACGACCCACGCCGTGGCCGGTGAGCTCGCGAGTGGCGCGATAGCCATATTTTTTCAGCGTAGACTCCATAGCCTCTGAGATATCGCCAATATAGCCGCCCGGCTTGACGGCGGCAATTGCATTCTTTAGACCCTCGAGACCTGCTTTAACAAATTTGTCTTTGGCTGGGGAGGATGTGCCTACTACTTTAGAAAAAGCCGCGTCGGTATGATAGCCGTGGTAAAAGACCCCGACGTCGACCGTGACTAGGTCGCCATCTTTGAAGGGAACTTCGGAGATGGGGATGCCGTGGACGATGCCATCGTTGATGTTGATACAAGTGGCCCAGCGATAGCCGGGTACCTTGGTAAATGAAAGTTCGCCACCTTCGCCCTTGATAAGCTCACGGGCTTTGAACTCGACCTCTTTGGGAGTGATGCCGACAGTCGTGAAATCGTAGAGCGCGGCGCGGACACGGCCAAGCATCCCTCCTCCGATTTTCATGGCTTCTGTTTGGTTCATAAAGCTTTGGTAGCAATTTCAGTGGCGATAGCCTCAATGTCTTGGTCACCATTGATCTCGATGAGCACGCCTTGTTTCTGATAATGGGAGAGCACATCGGCTTCTTGAGATTTGTAGAGTGCAAGACGAGTCTTGATTTTTTCTTCGGTGTCATTCATAGTGCCGTCGGGATTTTTCCTGGCTCTTTTTAAGAGTCTACCGATGCTGACTGCTTCTGAGACTTTGAGATAGAAAACAATATTAATTTTTTTGCCGTATTTGTCGAGTTTGTCGGCTAAAAACTCTGCCTGGGTCATATTCCTGGGGAAGCCGTCGATCACCCAACCATTTTGGGTGTCTGGTTGTTTGAGACGACCTTTCCAGAGAACAAACATCTCAGAGTCAGCCACATAATGACCAAGTGCCAAGGCTTCGCGGCAAGTGTCGCCGATTAGACCTTTATCAAACTCGGCGCCCCAGCGGACTAAATCTCCTGAAATCAGACATGGAAGTGCAAGCTTGGTAGCGAGCATTTTAGCCTGGGTGGATTTGCCCGACCCTTCGGGACCATAAAAAATGATGTTTTTGGACATAAAACAAACTCCTAATAATTAAGGTAACTTACGTTATTATAGCGCAATCTGAGAAAGTGCAATGGGTTGTACCGATGAATCGATTCATCGGAATATCATGCATCCAATGAGAAACTAGAAGCGCAATAAAGGACCTTTTTCACCTTCTGGTCTTAAAGTAACTTGGAATCCTGCCATTTGGTTAAACAAAGGTATGGCGACTGGTAAATCTTCTAAATTGAATAGTCCAAGAATTTCACCTGCTAAATAGCTTTTTGTTGCTAAGACATCTTGAGAAGTCATCCCTTCAACTGGAATAAATGGGCCACCTAATTTGTTAATTCTTTCTCTTAGCGTATCTGGATTAAGCAGTTTGTTCATATAACCTCCAATATATTAGTGGTAGGAGAGCTAGTTTAGCACTTTTTAATGTGAAGACAATAGGAATTTTAGCGGATGAAGGAGTCGTAGGATTTGGCGACCTGGTAGGACTCAGTCTTGCGGTAGGTCTCAAGGACTACGGAGACAACGATGAGGATCGAGGTACCGCCGATGGTGAGGGTGGTAATGCCGGTCATGCCCTGGACAATACTAGGCAAAATGGCAATTAAACCGAGAAAGAGGGCGCCGGCTAGGGTCGTGCGTTTGACGATATAGCTCATGTACTTACTAGTTTCTTTGCCTGGTCTGATGCCTGGGACATAGCCACCATTTTGCTTGAGCTGATCAGAGATTTTGTCGGTATCAAACACAACTGCCGTATAGAAGTAGGTAAAACTGACGACCATAACAAAATAGAAAACATTGTAGGCAATCGAAGTGGGCGTAAACCAAGCGGCAAACGCAGTGGCAATATTCGCAACTTGCGTGTTGCCTACCCCTTTGAGTAAATTGGCGAGCATACTGGGAGCGAGGACTAAAGCAATGGCAAAAATGATAGGGATGACCCCAGCGTTGTTGAGCTTGATTGGCAGGTAAGTAGAGCCACCACCCGTGTCTTTGCCACCGCGAATTCGGCGGGAGTAAGAAACTGGGATCTGACGCTTGGCTTCATCAATCGCCACGATTGAGTAAATCACAAATAAGCCCAGGACGACGTAGGCGATGATACTAGCGGGATTGATGGTTTGGGCGATTGATGAGGTTTGGAGGAAGGTGACAGGAAGTCTGCCGACGATGCCCGCAAAAATAAGGAGCGAGATCCCATTGCCGAGTCCATACTCCGTCAAATTCTCACCAAGCCACATCAAGAAAATACTCCCCGCTGCCATGGTGGCAAGGAGTGTCACGATGGAGAGGGGGTTAGAAGTCGTGACGAGTTGGCTATTTTTGAGGAGCATAAACATGGCTGCGCTTTGCATGATGGCTAGGGGGACAGCAAGCATCCGGGTGTACTGATTGATTTGGTTCTGACCAGTCTCCCCTTCTTTTTGCATCTCTTCGAGTTTGGGGTTGATCATGGTCATGAGTTGCATGATGATCGAGGCGTTGATGTAGGGATTGAGCCCAAGGGCGAGGATAGAAAAGTTGGCTAGCGTCCCACCGGAAAATACATCTAAGAGGGAGAGGAGTTGGTTGGAAGCGAAGACCTGTTTAATAGCCTCTAAGTTGACGCCTGGGACTGGAATGTGGGTAACAAAGCGAAATATAGCAAAAATAACTAGGGTAACTATGAGACGTCTACGGAGTTCTCGATTGGATTTGAGCATTGAGAAAAATTCTCTAAGCTTGTCCACTGTACTCCCCCTTTGCGGCTAAAATGGCTTTTTGTGCAGATAGCGTGGCAGGCACCATCACCTTCAATTTTTTCTCAAGTTTGCCAGTACCGACGATCTTGATGCTCGAAATCGTGGATTGATTGCGGGAGATGATTTTTTTCGCAATCAAGGTTTCCATGGACACGAGATCGTCATTTTCAAAGACATTGAGCTTGGAGAGATTGATGAGGGCCTTTTTGCCAAAGGAGTTGAAGCGAGATTTACCGCGCATAAATGGCAAGCGCTTGAACCAAACCCAAGATGAGCCAGTAAACGACAAGCGGACACCGTTGCGGGATTTTTGACCTTTTTGACCGCGGCTAGAAGTGTGTCCACCCTGGCCAGAGCCATAACCGTGACCCAAGCGTTTCTTGCGCATTGTGACTATTTTGGGGAGTTTGTTTAGTTTCATAGACTTTTATTTAGCGAATAATTGCCTCGACTTTTTTAGTCGAGTTGGTTTGACCAAGGGCCTTTTTGACGGCGACGGTCTTTTTCATAATTTTTAAAGCTTCAAAAGTAGCGGTAACGTTGGACATTTTATTGTTGGTCCCCAAAATCTTGGAAACAACGTCTTTAATGCCTGCGAGTTCCAGGACTGCGCGCACGGCGCCTCCTGCGATGACTCCAGTACCGGCAGGGGCTGGTTTGAGGATTAGTTTGGCCGCGCCGAGCTTGACCATGAGTTCGTGGGGGATGGTGCGATTGTCGACGAGGGGGATGGTAATCACGGTTTTCTTGCCGCGACGAACACCTTTTTTGATGGCATTCATGACATCCTTGGCTTTGCCAAGGGCCACGCCTACTCTGCCTTTTCTGTCACCTACTACCACGAGGGCAGTAAAACTCATGTTGTTGCCACCTTTGGTTTTTTTGGTGACGCGAGAAATGCGGATGACCTTTTCGTCAAATTCTTGGGGGGCGCGAGGAGCGCGATCTTTGTTTCTATCTTGTTTGCCACCATTGTTGTACATAATTAGAACTCCAATCCTGCTAATCTGGCTGCATCGGCGACGGCTTTGACGCGACCATGATATTTGTATGCGCCTCTATCAAAGACGATTTTAGTGATATTTTTGGCTAAAGCAAGACGCGCAATCTCTGCTCCTAATTTGCTAGAGCGCATAGTTTTGGTGTCACCTTTAGCAACCTTGATGACTTTGGTATTGAGTGAAACTAGCGTTTTGTGGTTCCCGTCATCGATGATTTGTGCCCAGATGTGCATATTGGAACGATGAATGGTCAAGCGAGGACGACCAGAGGTTTTGACACTGGCCCTTACCCGTTTAGCTCTATTTTGTTTGCGGTTTTTGAGTTGCATAATTTTTAGGCGGCAGCGGCTTTGGCGGCTTTGCCTGCTTTCCTACGCACAACTTCTCCGGCGTAGCGGATCCCTTTACCCTTGTAGGGTTCTGGGGGTCTATATGAGCGAATCACTGCGGCAACTTGGCCGACGGCTTGGATATCATATCCAGATACAATGATGACATTAGTCCCTTCGACTTTGATATCGATACCGACAGGTGGTACAAATTCGATTTCGTGCGAAAACCCTAGTGAGAGGATTAGTTTGGTACCAGATAGACGAGCGCGATAACCAGTGCCTACGAGCTCGAGATTTTTGGTAAATCCCTCGGCCACTCCTTTGACCATATTGGCAATGAGGGCGCGGGTCAAACCATGGAGGGCGCGAACTGGCTTGTCTTCACTGGTACGGGAGATCACGAGTTGGTCACCCGTAAGCTCTAGCTTGATTTTGGGTTTGACTGTATAGGAGAGCTCACCTTTTGGACCTTTGACAGTCACAACACCATCACTGATGGTGAGGGTCACATTTTGGGGAATCGTGATTGGTAGGCGGCCGATTTTTGACATAAGAATTTACCAAAGTTCAAGAAGAACTTCTCCTCCAATTTTGTTTATTTTGGCTTGGCGGTCAGACATGATGCCTTTGGAAGTGCTCAATATTGCAATACCCATGCCTGATAGCACTGGTTTGAAACTGTCAACACGGCGATAAATGCGAACGCCAGGCTTGGAAATCCGCTTCATTTTTGAGATGGCAGCAGAGTCGTCTTTGTAGGACAAACTGGTAACAAGCTGTTTGTCCGTGACGCCCTCGCCTTTGACTTCGACTTTGGCGAGATATTTCTCGGATAGCATGACATTTGCCACAGCTTCTAGGACCTTGGTGTAAGGCATGGTAACGGTCTTTTTGTGCATGGCATAAGCGTTGTTGAGGCGCGTAATCATGTCTGAGATGTGGTCGTTTATCATAATTTTGTCCTTACCAACTGGCTTTGGTTACTCCTGGTAAATTGCCTTTTTGGGCTTCTTCGCGGAAGCAAAGACGGCACATGCCAAAGTGGCGCATATAAGCTTTGGGTCTACCGCAGAGCTTACAGCGATTGTGAGCACGTGTTGAGAACTTTGGTTTAAGCAAGCTTTTTTTGACTAGTGCTTTACGTGCCATATTTTATTTCTCGGCCTTTTCAAAAGGCATACCTAATATTTTAAGCAAAGCGAAAGCTTGCTTGTTGTCTTTAGCGGTTGTGACAATGACAATTTCCAAGCCGTGGATTTTCTCCGTCTTGGCATAATCTATCTCAGGAAAAATAATTTGTTCCGAGAGACCGAGTGTGTAGTTGCCATGTCCATCAAAAGCAGTACTTTTGACTCCCCGAAAGTCTTTTACTTGCGGAAGCACTATTCTACACAATTTATCGAGGAAATCAAACATTTTGACTCCCCGTAGCGTCACGCTGACACCCACTGGATCACCTGCTCTGATCTTGAACCCGGCAATTGATTGCTTGGCGCCACCGACTTTGGGGGCGAGTCCAGACAAAGCGGCGAGTTCAGCACGGACAGTTTCGACGTCTTTAGTGGAAGTGTCTGATTTGGGGATGCCGACATTGAGAACGATTTTTTTGAGTCTAGGGGTCGCGAGCTGGTTGGAGAGCCCCAATTCTTTCATAAGATTTAGACTATATTCGTTTTCAAAACGTGTTTTTAGGTTTGGATCGGTTGTCATACTGTTTTCTTTCCCGCAAAGCGGACCTGTTTACCATCTTGGACGTGACTGATTTTGCCTGTAGATAATGGTCTCTCGCGAGATACCATCCCACCCTCAGTATTTTGAGTTGGTTTCACGTGTTTTTTGTACAGATTGGCACCTTTGACTACAACAGAGTCTTTTTTGGGATAGACTTTGGTGATCTCCCCTGTTTTGCCTTTGTCTTTGCCAGCAGTCACGAGGACTACGTCGCCTTTTTTAAATTTTTTCATACTATACTACCTCCTGAGCTAGTGAAGCAATCTTGGTGTAGCCACGATCTTTGACTTCTCTGGCAATTGGTCCAAAGACGCGAGAACCGATGGGGTCTTTGGTTTTGGGATCAATAATGACGGCTGCGTTGTCGTCGAATCTCACGTAGGTGCCATCTGAGCGTCTGGTTTCTTTGCGGGTACGGACGATCACAGCTTTGACTTGTTGGGAGTCTTTGACGTACCCATTGGGATCGGCCTGGTCAACGACTGCAGAGACCATGTCACCGATATAACCAAAGCGACGCCAACTGCCCCCATGGACGTGGATGACTTTGAGGTGTTTGGCACCAGAGTTGTCGGCAACTGAGAGGACTGAACGTAGTTGTATCATATTATTATTTCTTGACTACCTTTGTAATAGTAAAACGCTTGCGGGCAGAAAGAGGGCGGGTTTCTTGGATTTCGACGTTGTCGCCTGCGACTGCTTTGATATCGTTTTGGACCAGATATTTTTTGCTGCGACGCACCAATTTGCTATAGAGGGGATGTCTCCAGGAAGTCTCGACCATGACGACGGCGCCTTGGGCAAACTTGGCTGAGATGACAGTTCCCGTTAGTTTTTTCACTTGGCCCCCTTTAACTCTGCTCTAATAGTTTTGAGTGTCGCGATTGCTCTCTTGGTCAATCCCAAGGCGCGGAGATTTTTGAGTTCATTTTTCATTTTTAAAATCATAGTTTTGGTATAGTCGACCGAAAGTTCGGCAAGTTTGGCGTCAATTGCTTTGAGGCCGCCTTTGCGTAGTTCGGTATAGTCGTTTTTGCGTAGTTTCATATATTTTATATTTCACCCCTAATAACAAATCTTGTAAGGACTGGGAGCTTGGAAGCAGCCTTGCGGAAAGCTTCACGAGCAGTGGACTCATCGGTTGCCCCTAGTTCAAAGACGACGGTACCACGTTTGACGACGGCCGTGTACTTGTCGATGTCACCTTTACCCGAACCCATTTTAGCTCCGGCTGTCTTGTGAGTGAGGGGTTTGTGGGGGAAAACTCTAAGCCAGAGCTTGCCACCACGCTTGGTGTGATGAGTGATGGTGCGGCGAGCTGCCTCGAGTTCGGCGGCACTAATCCAAGCACTTTCAATCACTTTGAGTCCAAAGTCACCAAAAGAGACGTCAGCGCCACGAGTAGCAATGCCACCCATCTTGCCTCTGAATTCTTTGCGGTGTTTAGATTTTTTAGGTTGCATCATATTGGTTTAAAGAGTTGCCTCTCCCTTGTATACCCAGACTTTGATACCGACGTAACCAGACCTGGTGAGTGAAGCGACTTTGGCAAAATCGATGTCAGAACGCAGGGTTTGGGTAGGAATGGTGCCCATGGGATATTTTTCGCTACGGCCGATTTCGGCGCCGCCAACCCGGCCTGAGACTTGGATTTTAATACCCTTGGCACCAGCTGACATAGCGCGTTCCTGGGCTTGGGAGATAGCACGTCTATGGGGATAGCGTTTGATGAGCTGTTCAGAAATGCGCTCGCCGATCAATTTGGCTGATAAATCTGGATTTTTGACTTCTTTGACTTCGAGCTGGAATTTGAGGGAAGAGCTAGCTCCAATGGTCTTGAGATATGATTCGAGTTCTTTTTTGAGGATTTCGAGGCTAGAGCCACCACGACCGATGATGACACCAGGGCGCCCTGCGTGGATGATGACTTTGATGATGTTGATAGACCTCTCAATCTCGACGCTGACGATACCAGCCAAAGCTAAGCGCTTGAAAATGAATTGCTTGATTTTGATATCCGCAAGCACCAAACTTTGATAGTCCTTTTTGGAAGCAAACCAAGTACTGCTGGCTTTGTAAAGGATACCCAATCTAAAGCTGAGAGGATTAACTTTTTGACCCATGGTTAATCTCCTCTAGCTCAACTAAAATATGGGCGGTACGTTTCATGATGGAATGAGCCATTCCACGCGAAACTGCTCTGAATCTTTTGTAGGTTGGACCTTCTTGGACATCGATGGTTTTGAAAGCTAGTTTGTCTACAGAAAGTCCTTTTTGTTCTTTAGCATTTGCTACAGCTGCATGGATGGCTTTGTACATGGGCTCTGCTGCTGATTTGCTTGTAAATTTAAGATGTAGCAAAGCTTGCTCAGGTGAGAGCACGCGGACCGCATCGGCTACGAGACGGAGCTTTCTGGCGCTGGTTCTTATATATTTTTGTATTGTTTTCATATTATGTTTTGGTCAGTGTGCGTTTAACGATCTTACCGTGACCACGGAAGGTGCGAGTGGGCGAGAACTCACCGAGTTTGTGACCTACCATACCTTCGGAGACAAAAACTTCTTTAAAGACCCGGCCATTGTGGACGAGGAAAGTGCAACCTACGAATTCTGGGGGGATAGTGCAAGCACGAGCCCAAGTTTTGATGGACAATTTGGTCCCGCTCACGCCAGCTTTCATGACTTTGGCCAAAAGCTTGGCATCAATGAATGGACCTTTGGCGGCACTGCGGCTCATTTATTTTGCTCTCCTGTCTTTAATTATATATTTGTTCGAATACTTGAACTTGCCACGGGTCTTGTAGCCAAGCGCTGGCTTGCCCCACGGCGTCTTTGGTCCTGGCATACCGATACCTGATCTGCCCTCACCACCACCATGTGGATGTGAGCCTGGGTGCTGTGCGATACCACGGACAGAGGGACGCCAACCCATATGGCGTTTGCGACCAGCTTTTCCGATCTTGCGGTTCTTATGTTCCAGATTTGAGACCTGGCCGATTGTAGCAAAACATTCGCCTTTAATCAATCTTACTTCGCCTGAGGGAAGTTTGACAGTGACAAATTCGCCTTCTTTGGATTGAATCATGGCCATAGTGCCTGCAGAGCGCACGATTTGACCACCTCGACCTGATTTTAGCTCGAGATTGTGGATTGGCAAGCCAATGGGGATTTTTTTCATGGGAAGTGAGTTACCTACTTTGGGCTCAGCATCAGGTCCTGAAACGATCAGGGAGTCGACTGCCAAGGTATCTGGAGCGAGGATATAGCGTTTTTCACCATCTCTGTAATAGAGTAGCGCGATATTGGCGGATCTGTTTGGATCGTATTCCAGCGAGACTACGCGAGCTTCAACACCAGGTTTGTTGCGTTTGTAATCGATGATACGATACCTACGCTTTTCACCACCACCGCGATGACGAGTAGTGACATGGCCGTGTGCATTGCGACCAGAATTTTGCTTGTGGGGTGAGGTCAAGGACTTTTCTGGACTAGTAGCGGTGAGTCCACGGTCAAAACTGACTTGGTGACGACGTCCTGCTGAGGTAGGTTTTTTGGCTTTTAACATATTACTTTCCCTCTTTCAGATCAAATAACTCGATGGTCTGACCTTTTTTGAGTTTTAGCATAGCAAATTTCTTTTGGGAGGCGTTGCCTGTTAGTCGTTTGCTACCGGTTGATTTGGCTGGGACGTGACGCCTAGACATGTTGATACTAATGACGTTGACCTTGAAGGCCGTTTCTACCTCGATTTTGACCTGAGATTTGGAAGTGTCTAAAGCAACCTCAAAGGTATAAATCCCGCCCCTAGCTGACATCATGGATTTTTCGGTGATGACTGGGTGGATTAGCGTCATATGGACCTCGCAGTGATAGCCGCTAAGGCTTTTTTGGTAAGTATTAGAGAATCTACAGATACTAAGTCAAGGGCATTGACAAGGGAAGCGCGTTTCATGGTGACGCCCTGAAGATTGCCAATAGATTGATAGAGCGAAGTGGCCTTGTCGCTAGTTACGATAAGTACTTTGTTTTTGGGGTGGGCAACGATAGAAGACAAGAGTTTGACCATACTGGCGGTCTTGCCAGCGAATTTTTTGACTCCTGAGATCCCTACAATGGCATTATCCTCGAGTTTGGACTGCATGGCTGCGGAGAGGGCGCGTCTGCGCATAGCTTTGGGTAGAACCATATTTTGTGGTCTGACGCCAGTTGGACCATGTGCAATACCACCACCCACAAAGATTGGAGCATATTTGGCGCCGTGGCGGGCATTGCCGGTACCTTTTTGGCGATAGATTTTACGGGTTGAACCATTGACCTCACCACGAGTTAAGACTTTGTGAGTTTTTTGATGAGAGTTGGAGGTATAAACACGAACTGCTTGGGAAAGAATTGCGTCGTTTTGGACACCAAAAATCTTGTCCTCGAGTTGCCAGGAATCTAGTTCTTTGCCCTTGAGGTCGTAGACTTTGATATTCATATTATTCCTTTGACCCTTCGACTACTGGTTCGGCTACTTTTGGGAGACCGCCAGTTAAATAGGAGATGACGCCCGCGTCTTTTTGGTCGACTACTTCAATGCGTACTAAAGAATGTCTGGCACCTGGTACAGGACCTGTGACCCAGATGGTGTTATCTGCTTCATTAAACGAAACAATCATGGACTGTTTGACGGTCACGGTATCTGAGCCCATCCGCCCTGCCATTTTCTTGCCTTTGTGGACACGACCGGGAGTAGTGCCCTGGCCGATAGAACCTGGCGCACGTAGACGATCGGACTGACCGTGAGTACGAGGACCGCCAGCAAAATTCCAGCGTTTGACGACGCCAGCAAAACCCTTGCCTTTGGAAGTACCTTGGATGTCACAGATTGAACCGACTGAAACTACATCTTTGGGAGCGATAACTGAACCTACTTCTAAACCTTCGGCAAAAGTGATTTCGCGGTTTTTGCCGACAGTTCTTTTGGAGTGTTTTTTGGGTTTGCCAAAGCCTACCTGCAAAGCAGCATAACCATCTTTTTCGACGGTTTTAAGCTGAGAAACGGTCATGGGGTAGAGCGCGATTTTGGTCGCACCGCGACGAGTCTCGCCTAGATAGACTTCCCCCATTTCAATTTTTTTACCGTATATTACTTTGGTCATAGAATTATTACATCTTTACTTCGATGCCTACTCCTGCTGGAAGCTCGAGGTGCATGAGCGCGTCAATGGTCTTGCCGGTTGGACTACCGATATCGATTAAACGTTTGTGAGTCAAAATCTGGAAATGCTCACGAGCGTTTTTGTCGACGTGAGGACTAGTCAAAACTACCATGAGCTTGCGTCTGGTAGGCAAGGGAACTGGGCCAATGATACTAGCTCCAGTAGAAATGGCGGTATCGACAATTTTTTGAGCGGCTTCGTCGATGACTCTATGGTCAAATGATTTGAGCTTGACTCTAATTCGTTGTGCTACCATACTTGGTCCCTTTTTTAATTTTAAGTGAGGAGTGCTACTGTAGTAGGACTCCTCACTTATGCTCTATGAGGGTAACTCATGAGCTAATTTTTGTATATTATACCTTATTTCTTGGCGTCAGCCAAGATTTTGGTGATCACACCAGCACCCACAGTCTTGCCACCTTCGCGGATAGCAAAGCGGAGACCTTCTTCCATGGCGACTGGGACGATGAGTTTGACGGTCATTTTGGCGTTGTCGCCAGGCATAACCATCTCAACGCCTTCTGGGAGTTTGATGTCACCGGTCACGTCAGTAGTGCGGACGTAGAACTGAGGTTTGTAACCAGAGAAGAATGGAGTGTGACGTCCACCCTCTTCCTTGGTGAGTACGTAGACTTCGGCTTCGAAGTCGGTGTGAGGTTTGATACTGCCTGGCTTGGCAATAACTTGACCGCGTTCGATATCTTCTTTTTCAATACCGCGAAGCAGTACTCCCACGTTGTCGCCAGCTTGACCTTCGTCGAGTTGTTTGCGGAACATTTCCACACCGGTAACGACGGTTTTTTTGTCTTTACCCATACCGACGACTTCCATTTCCTCGCCGACTTTACAGACACCTCTTTCAATACGACCAGTGGCAACTGTGCCGCGGCCTTTGATAGAGAAGACGTCTTCAACTGGCATGAGGAATGGCTTGTCGAGGGCGCGCTCTGGAGTAGGAATATATTCGTCGACTTTGTCCATGAGCTCTTGGATCTTGGCTTCCCAGGCTGGGTCACCTTCCAAAGCTTTGAGAGCGGAAACACGAACGATCGGGATTTCGTCTCCTGGATATTGATATTTGGTCAAGAGATCGCGGATTTCCATCTCGACTAGGTCAAGAAGCTCAGCGTCATCAACCATGTCGCATTTGTTTAGCGCAACAACTAGTTTAGGGACGTTGACTTGGTGAGCCAAAAGGATGTGCTCGCGGGTCTGAGGCATGGGACCATCTGTCGCGGCTACCACGAGGATAGCCCCATCCATCTGAGCAGCACCGGTGATCATGTTTTTGATGTAGTCAGCATGGCCTGGAGCATCGATGTGGGCGTAGTGACGTTTCTCGGTTTCGTATTCTTGATGGGAAAGATTGATCGTGACACCACGCTGTCTTTCTTCTGGAGCAGAGTCGATATCAGCATATGACTTGGCGGTGGCTAAACCCTTTTTGGCGAGAACGGTCGTAATGGCTGCAGTGAGGGTAGTTTTGCCGTGGTCGACGTGACCGATGGTCCCGATGTTGATATGTGGTTTACTGCGTACATATTTAGCGACGTCTGCCATATGGATTCTCCTTACTTGTTTTCTTTATTAATAATTTTTTCAGCAATGTTGCTGGGAACGGGTTCGTAATGAGACATTTCCATGTACGAACTGGCTCGACCTTGGGTCATGCTTCTGAGTATTGTAACATAGCGAGATAGCTCAGACAAGGGAACGGTGGCAGTGATGACGCGCACGTTACCACGCTGAGTACTACCCAAGACTTGACCACGTTTACTGGAGATATCACCGATCACGTCACCCATGAATTCTTCGGGGGTTGTGATCTCGAGTTTCATGATGGGCTCGAGGATAATCGGATTGGCGTTTCTCACGGCCGATTGAATAGCCATAGAGCCAGCGATCTTGAAAGCAATTTCACTTGAGTCAACATCGTGGAACGAGCCGTCGTAGAGCGTGATTTCGATGTCTACCAAGTTGTAGCCCGCAATGATCCCGTTTTCGAGGGCTTCTCTGACACCTTTTTCAACAGGGGCGATAAATTCTTTGGGAATTGATCCTCCGACGATGGCGTTGACGAATTTGATGCCTTCGCCACGAGCCAGAGGTTTGATCCGGATCAAACAGTGACCGTATTGACCACGACCACCGGATTGTTTGATGTATTTACCTTCGGCTTGAGCATCTTTGGTGATCGTCTCGCGGTAGGCTACCTGAGGATTGCCGACGTTGGCGTCGACGTTGAATTCGCGTTTCATGCGATCGACGATGATCTCGAGGTGGAGCTCACCCATGCCGGCGATCAAGGTCTGACCAGTTTCCTGGTTGGTGCGAATTTTGAACGTAGGATCTTCTTCGGCTAATCTAGCTAGGGCCATACCCATCTTTTCTTGATCGGCTTTGGTTTTGGGTTCGATAGAGAGACTGATCACGGGCTCGGCGAAAGAGATGCCTTCTAAAACGATGGGGTGTTCGGGGACGCAGAGGGTGTCGCCAGTGCGTGTATCTTTCATGCCGACAACACCTACAATCTCGCCAGCTTCGGCAAATGGGACTTCTTCGCGATCGTTGGCGTGCATGAGCACGAGACGACCGACCCGCTCGGTCTTGTCGCGAGTGGCGTTGTAGATATAGCTACCACTGGTGATCTTGCCTGAGTAGATGCGGAGATAGGTGAGCTTGCCGATGTGGGGATCTGCTTGGATTTTGAAGGATAGCCCGGCAAAAGGCTCTTTGACGTCGGGGTGGCGGACTGCGACCTCGTCGGTCCCTGGAATCTTGCCTTCGGCTGGGGGAACATCAAGTGGAGATGGGAGATAGTCGACTACACCGTCGAGTAAAGGCTGGACCCCTTTGTTACGCAGAGACGTACCACAATACATCGGGACGAGTTTGTAGGCAATGGTAGCAGCACGGAGCGCTTTTTTGAGTTCAACGAGGGTCGGAACTTCACCATTTAGGTATTTCTCAAGCAGAACGTCATCGGTTTCACAGATTTGCTCAATGAGCTTGGCGCGCTCGGCGGCGATTTCTTCGACCATGTCTTCTGGGATAGGACCGACCTCGTATTTAGCGCCAGTTTCATCACCCATCCAGATGACGGACTGTTCTTCAAGCAACATGACGACACCTTTAAATGAGTTTTCAGCGCCGATTGGATAAGTAACGATCGCGGTCTTGGCACCGAGTTTTTCTTCGACGTCTTTGAGTGTGTGTTTGAAATCGGCACCCATTTTGTCCATTTTGTTGACGAAACAAATACGAGGTACTTTGTATTTATCGGCTTGGCGCCAGACAGTTTCTGATTGGGACTGGACTCCTTCTTCGGCGTCGAGTACGGTCACACCACCATCAAGCACGCGGAGAGACCGCTCTACTTCGGCGGTAAAGTCGACGTGTCCGGGAGTGTCGATCAAGTTGATGCGATATTGGTCAGTAAAGAGGCTCTTTGGAAGTTTGGGGGTCCAGAAAGTGGTGGTGGCAGCTGAGACGATGGTGATACCGCGCTCTTTTTCTTGCTCCATCCAGTCCATCTGGGTGTTGCCTTCGTCGATGTCGCCGATTTTGTAGGACTTGCCGGTGTAGAAGAGGATACGTTCACTGGTTGTGGTTTTGCCGGCGTCGATGTGGGCGATGATGCCGATGTTGCGGATTTTGTCCATTGCAAGCTGACGATCTTGAGTTTTGACGATGGCCATATACTTTTAAATTCCAATAATCAAATTACAAATTCCAAACAAAGGGAACTTGAATAAATAAATAATTACTCAAACGAATGAGGCGGAAGTTATTGTACCTCACCAGACCACTCTTTGTCGAGACGACTGTTATACTACGAGCTATGCAAAATAATTTTAGAAAACTGGATGGAACTACACTGCCCTATCCCTTGTTTTTCCCGGATGCTACAAGGGGTGAGGTACGGCAACTCACGTTTGATGATGTCAAGAAGGTGGGACTGCCAGGGATACTCGTGAATACTTTTCATTTACTGCGACTGGTGGGTACAGATAAAACGATGGAAGCTGGTGGTATACATAAATACCTCGGGTGGGATCAGGCTATGATCTCGGACTCTGGAGGATTCCAGGTGATGTCGATCGCGAAAAAAGGCGGGGGTAACAGCACGGTGACGGATGAGGGGGTCACTTTTACTATGGACGGAGTCGACCATCACTTCTCCCCTGAAGACTCGATCAGATATCAAATGACAATGGGAACTGATTTGATGGTAGTACTCGATGACTTCACCCCGCCGGATGCGACGTACGAGGAAGCTGAGGATACGGTGAGGCGCACGACACTGTGGGCGAAGAGGTGCAAGAAGGAGTTTGAGAGACTGCATAGTTCCGAACCTTGTAATTCACAAAGTTCGGAACTAGGGCGACAGCGACCATACTTGATTGGGGTCGTGCAAGGGGCTTACTTTGATGACCTGCGCATGCGAAGCATTAAAGACCTGGTGGAAATTGGATTTGATGGGTATGGCTATGGTGGATGGCCCATGAAAGACGGAAAATTTGACGAGGAGATGGCGAAATTGATCGCACGGGCGACCGTAAAGGTCGCCCCTACAGCATTGTTGTATGGTCTGGGGATTGGGAAACCGGACGATATCGTGAAATGTGTGAAACTGGGATACCAAATATTTGATTGTGTCCTACCCACTCGCGACGCCCGTCATGGGAGACTGTATGTTTATACCGATGAATCGATTGATCGGATCAATGTACAAAAAGATGGGTTTTACGAATTTTATAATCCGAGGCAAGCGTTGCATTTGGAGGAGAATATCCCCGTTTCAAGCGCCTGCGACTGCGAATTGTGCACGACCCTAACTCGGGCGGAGTTTGCGACGATGTGGAGAGCAAAAGACGAGCGCGTGTTGCGATTAGCCACGATTCATAATCTCAGGTTTTATGCGATACTAATGGAGAAATTGAGAAAGTGATATGATGGTGACGTGGTAGAGATAATTGCTATTGTGGTTGGACTTTGGTTGCTGGGAGTGATAAAGATACCCTGGATGAACATGCCGCACTTCCCCGTATTTTCGGTTTTTGGATATTCGATTACGATAGAACGATTGCTCATTTTGGGAATATTGATTTGGCTGGCCTCGAGTTTGGGATCACCTTTTAGACAAATGTTGTGGGTATTTTTCATCTTGTGGTTGCTGTCGACGCTTGGGTTAATTGGTGCAATTGCGATGGGGACATTGATTCTCGTGTCGGTCGTGGTTGGATTGATTTTATCGGTGATACAAAAATGATCATGTTGATTAATGAATCACACGGGCGACCGTGAAGGTCGCCCCTACGAATATATGCATTTCCAATTTTGGGCAAATCGCACCGGCGACCATAAAGGTCGCCCCTACGAATAAAATTTATCCTTGGTCCAATTGGCGGGGTTATTGCGAATATATTTTTGAATTCGTATCAAATCATCCTCATCACGAATGATGTGTTCATAATAATTTCTTTGCCATAATTTTCCAATAAATTTGTCCTTAATTTTTGCCAATTCCAAACATTCATGAAAAACCCGTGATTTATACGCACCAATTATTTGTCCCAATGTAGGGGCGACCACACGGCTCGCCCGGAGCCCGATAATGACATGCAAATGATTTGGCATGATCACATATTCATCCAATACAACCAAGGGAAAATGTATTATTAATTGCAATAACTCTTTTTCTAAAATCCTGCCATATGGTGACATGAAGGCGCGATTTTCGACAACCTTACCTAGAAGACATGCGTGATCCTGTGTGCAAATCGTTACAAAATATAAATTATTCGAGGAATAATCAAAATCGCGTAGACGAATGGAGCGGCGGACAGGCACGTCTTTATCCATGCATCAATTTTAACAAATAGGAAATGGGGACAGTCTACCAACGGAAGTGGCTAAATGCCTTATTGGCATCTGCCATCCGGTGGACATCGTCGCGTTTCTTGATGGTGGCACCTTGGCCGTTATAGGCATCCATGATTTCGGCGGCGAGCTTTTCACCATATGTGTGATACTCAGAGTTTGAGCGCTTGTTTGAAAACTCAATGAGCCAGCGAATGGAGAGCGAGAATTGGCGACGAGGTGAGACTGGCATAGGGACCTGGTAAGCAGCCCCACCGATACGACGACTACGAACTTCAGTTTTGGGTTTGATGTTGTTTAGGGCTGTCATTAAAACATCTAGGGGTTTGAGGCCAGTTTTCTCGCCCAGGATATCCATGGCTTTGTAGACTTGCTTTTCGGCTACGGCTTTTTTGCCATCTTTCATGGCACGATTGATGATTTTGGCGACTTCGAGTGAATTGTATTTGACATCACCCTCGACTCTTTTGATACCTGCTGATTTTGCACGCATAAATTATTTCCTTATTGATTATTTCTTTGGTTTCTTGGTTCCATATTTGGAACGTGAAGTCTTGCGTTTGTCGACCCCAGCAGTGTCGTATTTGCCACGCACGATATGATATTTAACACCTGGCAAATCTTTGACACGGCCACCACGGACCAAAACCACAGAGTGCTCGGCCAAGTTGTGACCTTCACCCATGATGTAAGCTGTGACTTCTTGTTTGTTGGACAAACGAACACGAGCAACTTTACGCAGAGCGGAGTTTGGCTTTTTAGGAGTCATGGTTTTGACAATGATACAAACACCACGTTTTTGAGGGGAAGCGTACTCAACACTTTTGCGTTTGGTGGCATTGTAACCACGGCGTAGGGCACTCCCCTTTTTCTTTTTGGCTTTGGTGTCACGACCGTGACGGACTAATTGATTGACTGTAGGCATAAGTGTTTGCTATTGTATCACAGCCCTCTCTGGATTTGTAGGAATTAAGCGCCCGATGATCACGTTTTCCTTGAGACCAAAGAGCGGATCTTCTTTGCCTTCGATCGCAGCTTCGCTCAGCACATTGGTAGTCTGCTCGAATGAGGCAGCAGAGAGCCAAGAGTGGGTGTGGAGCGCTGCGCGGGTCACGCCAAGCATGACTGAGACAGCGGTTGCGGGCTCGCCACCTTCGGCTAGGACTGCGTCGTTGCCGGTGTCAAAGGCAAAGCGATCGACGATTTCTCCACCAATGAGGGAAGTATCGCCGGAATCTTCGATCTTGACCTTGCTGGTCATTTCGCGCACTACAACTTCGAAGTGCTTATCGGAAATTGGGATTCCTTGCGACTCATAAACTGCTTGGATTTCTCCAATCAGATAGATTTGTGACTCCCGAATACCCCGGACACGCAAGACTTCTTGGATGTTTTGAGGACCACTGGCCAGAGGGAATCCAGCCGTGATCACATCTTTGTCTTTAACTAGTAGAGTCAAGGTAGCTGGGACAAAATGATCTTCGACTGCACCACCTGCTCCAGTGATTGTGACCTTGGCGCCGCCTTCGGCTTCTTCAACCGTGATTTTGCCCGAGATACTAGCAAGAGGTGAGGCAACTTTGGGATTCCTGGCTTCGAAGAGCTCTTCTACACGTGGTAAGCCTTGGGTCACGTCGAGTCCGACGATACCACCAGCGTGCTTGACACGCATAGTTAGCTGAGTGCCTGGTTCACCAATACTTTGGGCGGCAATCACACCAACTGGGGAGCCTAGCTCGACCAAATGCCTGGTTCCAAAATCCCAACCATAACAAGCGGCACAAAGTCCGTAGCGAGCTTTGCATGTCAAAGGTGAGCGAATTTCGATACTTTCAATACCTGAGCCAAATAATGCTTCGGCCATTTGGTCGTCGATGATTTCACCTTTTTTGACTATGACTGCGTGCGATTTAGGATCTTTGATAGTTTTAACGACAGCACGACCGAGGACGCGTTTAACAAAATGTTTGCCACGAACTCCAGTTGTTTCGATTGTGAGGTATTCGGTGGTGCCACAGTCTTCCTCGCGGATGATGGAAGTATGTGAAACATCAACCAAACGACGAGTCAAGTAACCAGCGTCAGCGGTTTTAAGCGCTGAGTCGGTCAGACCTTTGCGACTTCCACGAGATGAAGTCACATATTCAAAGATGGATAACCCTTCGCGGAAGTTGGACTTGGTAGGCATTTCCACAATCTTACCTAGTGGATCCACCACTAGTCCACGCATAGCTGACAATTGTTTGACCTGATCACGACTGGCGCGAGTACCACCTGAGTCGATGATGATTTTGACGGCGTTACGCTCGTCAAACTTTTCCCAGGTAGCGGTTGCGATGGCTTCGGTAGTCTCCATCCAAACTTCGAAAGATAGTCTGCGCTTTTCTTCTTCGGTAATTAAACCCTGATTGAAAGTCTCGAGGATTTCGTTCACTCTGGCATCGGCTTCTTTGATCATGCCAACTTTTTCTTTGATCATGATGTTGTCGGCCACGGCCACTGAGAGACCTGAAGTTGTTAAATAAGTGAAACCGATTGTCTTGATTTTGTCGACTAAATCAGCCACCATATCATTGTCCAAAATACGGATAGCTTCACGGATAATGTCCGTGATTTTTTTGGCGTTGATACTTTCGTTGATGAAGCGGAGTTCAACTGGCAAAGCTTCGTTGAAGATCAAACGACCTACTGAAGACTCGATGATTTTGCCATCTACTCTAACCATGATAGGTTGACGTAGCTCGATGATGCCAGCTTCACGAGCGGCATAGGCTTGTTCAGAGTCACCATAGATACTATCGGTCTTTTTCAAATCTGGATTGAAACTAGTCAAGTAGTAGCAACCAAGAGCCATTTCTTTGTTTGGCACGGTAATTGGGCTACCATTGGCTGGTTTTAAGAGATTATTTTTGGCCATCATGCGAGTTTTGGCATCTTCGATAGCAGTCTCAGAAAGGGGGACGTGGATGGCCATCTGGTCACCGTCAAAGTCAGCGTTGTATCCTGCACAAACACAGGGGTGCAACTGGATCGCATTGCCTTCGATCAAGACTGGATAGAAAGCCTGGATACCGAGTTTGTGAAGAGTGGGTGCACGGTTGAGTAAGACTGGATGATTTTTGGTAATCCTCTCGAGGATATCAAAAACTAGCGGGTCTTTGCGCTCGATGGCATGCTTGGCTGATTTGACGTTTGGAGCAGTCCCCTCAGCGATGAGTTCGCGCAGAACATAGGGCTTAAACATCTCAAGTGCCATATCTTTAGGTATTCCACACTCGGAAAGTTTGAGTTCAGGACCAACTACGATCACGGAGCGACCAGAATAGTCGACGCGTTTACCAAGTAAGTTCTGACGGAAGCGACCCTGTTTGCCGGATAACATGTCAGAGAGGGAACGAAGTGGTTTGACTACACGACGTCTCGTAGTCTTGGCTTGGGAAGCATCGATTAGAGAGTCCACGGCCTCTTGGAGCATACGTTTCTCGTTGCGCAAGATGATCTCAGGAGCTCCAAGATCGATCAAGTGCTTTAGACGATTGTTACGGTTGATCACACGGCGGTAGAGATCATTTAGATCAGAGCTGGCAAAACGGCCGCCTGAGAGCTGGACCATCGGACGTAATTCTGGAGGCAAGACTGGCAATACTTTGAGCACCATCCAAGTAGGAGATAAGCCAGCATTTTTGAGTCCATCTACAACTTTGAGCCGTTTGGACAATTTGGTCCGGCGGATACTAGCTGCGCCCTCTTCTTTGAGTTCGAGCTTGATTTCTTTGGAGAGTTTTTGGACGTCAATCGTGTCTAGATATTCGAGGATGGCTTCGGCTCCCATCCCTACTTTGAGATGAGAAATGGCGTTGTATTCGTCGAGTTTCAAATACTCATCTTCGGCCATGACGGTCCCTGGGACAATGCGTTTGGCCATGGTTGTAACGGTTTTATAGATTTCGGTTAAAGAATCTTTGTCTAGCACGAGACTTTCACGTAGTGACTCGATAGCTTTTTTGGCACTGTTCGTCTGACGTTCAGTGGGTTTGTCACCTAGTCCTTCTTTGATTTTTTGCATGTCGGCTTTAATGGAATCTTCTAGAGCCTCAAGTGCAGCGGCGTGCTGAGTGTTGAGGGACTCGATGACTTTGGCTTTTTCGTCTTTGTCTACGGCAAGTACTAGGTACTTGGCAAAATAAACAACAGCCGAGAGAGCTTTGGGGGCGACATTCATGAGCAGCGATAATTTGGAGGGAGCACCTTTGAAGTACCAGATATGAGCAACTGGTGCGGCAAGATTGATGTGACCCATGCGTTCGCGACGAACCCTAGCCTGGGTGACTTCGACGCCACATTTGTCACAAACTATGCCTCGATAACGGATGCGTTTGTATTTGCCACAATAACATTCATAGTCTTTGGTTGGTCCAAAAATGCGCTCACAAAATAAACCATCTTTCTCTGGCTTAAGGGTGCGGTAGTTGATGGTTTCAGGCTTTGTTACTTCACCAAATGACCAACTTCTGACGGTGTCAGGAGAGGCGATTGAAATCTTGAGACCTTTAAAGTCTAGAATATTTTTTGACATGATTATGCCTCCCCTTCGGTTTTTTTGAGTTCTTCATCTGATGGTTCTTCGATTTCATCTAAATCATCGTCATCATCGGCCACAACTACAGTGGCATCATCGGCTGCAACGGTTGAGTCGTCTGGTAAAGCGGCGGCATCATCGGCTAAGATAACTTTGTCTTTTTCGATTTCTTCGATTGATTCATCGGCCACCAAAACTTCTTTGGGGTCGACTGGGACCACATCTAATCCAAGTGAGTTTAGTTCTTTGAGGAGAACTTTAAACGACTCTGGAACAGTGGACTCTGGGATCGGGGTACCCTTGACGATGGCTTCAAAGGCTTTGGCACGACCCACCAAGTCATCGGACTTGATGGTAAGCATTTCTTGAAGCACGTGGGCGGCGCGATGAGCTTCGAGTGCCCAAACTTCCATTTCCCCCAAGCGCTGTCCACCCATTTGAGCTTTACCACCAAGTGGTTGTTGAGTGACGAGAGAGTATGGACCTGTGCTTCTAGCATGGGTTTTGTCTTCGACCATGTGGATCAGCTTCAAGATGTAACCGATACCGACGGTTGTGGGGTTATCGAATGGTAGTCCAGTGCGTCCATCATAGAGGATGGCTTTGCCGTCTGTAGGTAATCCAGCTTTCTTTAGTTGTTCTTCGATTACTGACTCGTCGAGAGGTTCAAAAACTGGCAAAGCCACTTTATATCCGAGTTTGTCAGCTGCCCAGCCCAAGTGGGCTTCAAGGAGTTGACCCAAGTTCATACGGGCCAGGACGGAAAGAGGTGAGATGATAATGTCGATTGGGGTACCATCGGCTAGATATGGCATGTCGGCTGTTGGGATAATGCGGGAAATGACACCTTTGTTGCCATGGCGGCCAGCGAGCTTGTCACCTACGGTGACTTTGCGGATCTGGGCCACTTTGACAGTTACCGTCTTGAGTACGCCTGGATCGAGCTCGTCACCTTCTTCGCGATCGAGTGTAGATACTTCGATGACTGTACCTGACTCACCATTGCTCATGCGGAGTGAGGTGTCGCGAACTTCGCGGGCTTTTTCACCAAAAATGGCTCTTAGGAGTCTTTCTTCGGCAGTGAGTTCGGTTTCGCCTTTAGGAGCGATCTTGCCTACCAAAATATCGTTACCCGTGACCTCTGCACCCACAAAAACGATGCCGTCTTCACCTAGGTTGCGCAGATCATTTTCGGAAACATTGGGAATATCGCGCGTTAGCTCTTCGGCGCCGAGCTTGGTGTCCATGATATCGGCATTGTATTCATTGATGTGGATACTGGTAAGTACATCTTCTTTGACGAGTTTGTCAGAGATGATGATGGCATCTTCGTACCCAAGCCCCATGAAAGATGCATAGGCAATGACGAGGTTACGACCCAGTGAGAGTTCGCCGCCATCAGAAGCTGGTCCGTCGATCAGGAGATCGCCTTTTTTGATTTTGTCTCCGACTTTGACGACTGGCTTTTGGTTGTAGCAAGTACTCCCGGCGGTGCGGTGGAATTTGACGATAGAATAAACAACTCTACCCTTTTCAAGGGTGGCATGTTCATTGATACTACCCTCGTAGAATTCTTTGGCTTTAGTGCTGACGTCTTTGTCGAGTTCAAGCACAATAGTGTTGGCGTCGACGTGAGTGATAGTACCTGGGAAATCGGCTTTAACTACCCATCCCATAGACTCCGCAACTGCGGCCTCCATCCCAGTACCAACGACGGGAGACTGAGGACGGATTAGGGGTACGGCTTGACATTGCATATGAGTACCCATGAGAGCACGGTTGGCCTCATCGTGAGCGATAAATGGAATGAGGGAAGCAGAAGTACCAACCACTTGGCGAGGAATTACGTCAATATACTGGACTTGTTCGACGGGCACTTCGATAAAGTTGCCCTTGAACCTAGCTGGTACCCATTCGGGTACAATGTCGCCCTTGGCGTTCATTTCAATGCCAGCGTGGGTGATGTAGTAGTTTTGCTCATCGTCAGGTGGGAGATACGTTATTTCTTTAGATACGTGGTTGTTTGTAACTTTACGATAAGGCGACTCTAGGAAGCCAAATTCGTTGATGCGAGTGTAGAGTGAGAGGTAAGTGACTAAGCCAATGTTTGGACCTTCAGGACTACGGACTGGACAAATGCGGCCATACTGAGATGCGTTGATGTCGCGCATACTAAAGCTCGCGCGTTCGCGTGTAACGCCACCTGTTCCCATGACGGAAAGACGACGTAGGTTGTCGATCTCGGCAAGCGGATTGGTTTGGTCGAGGATAGTTGAAAGCCTATTTCTGCGGAAGAATTCGGAGATAGTTGCAATCACTGGCCTAGCATTGATGAGCTGGACGGGAGTGACGGCTTCTTCTGGTTTGACCAGAGACATCTTTTCTTTGATGGATCTCTCAAGGCGCAGCAAACCAATACGGAAAGCAGTGGCTCCTAGGAGCTCGCCGACCCGGCGGACGCGGCGATTGGCCAAGTGATCGATATCATCGACCTGACCTACTCCGTTTTGGAGACCGATCAAGTATTTGATGATGGCAATGAGATCAGCTTTTTGCAGCACTTGATTGTCGGGTTTGTTTTCGATATCAAGACCCAATTTTTTATTGAGCTTGTAACGACCGACTTTGTCTAGGTCGTAGCGACGTGGATCGAAGAAACTTTGGAAGAAAAGGTTTTTGGCGTTTTCAAGCACAGCGGGCTCACCTGGCCTTATCTTGTCGTAGAGATCAAGGAGAGCTTCGGACTGAGTTTTGTTTGGATCTTTAGCGAGGGTTGCAAAGATGTATTGATGGTCAACGTTTGTATCGACGTCTTTAAATAAATCTTTGATTTCCTGCTCGTCTTCGATACCCAATGCTCGGAGTAGAGTAGTGACATAAAATTTGCGATGACGATCGATTTTGGCGGTTAAAACATCGTTTTTACCCACAGACAGTTCGAGCCAGCTCCCACGCATAGGGCGGAGTTCGGCGGTGTATAAAACACGACCAGTAGTAGGATCGATTGAGCCGGCAAAGAAAGCGCCGGGGGCACGGACGAGCTGGTTTACAACGGCCCGCTCGATACCAGAGACGATGAAAGTGCCGCGACTGGTCATCTTGGGGAGGTCGCCCAAGAAAACATCTTGCTCGGTTTCATCGCCCGTGATTTTGTTGATGAGCTTGACTTTGACACGCAGAGGAATATCGTAGGTGAGGCCTTTTTTGACGGCTTCATCAGGAGTGAGTTTGGGAGACTCAAAATAGTGAGCCCCGAATGAGAGCTCCCAGGTTTTGCCGGTAAAGTCGTCGATAGGAGAGATTTCTTTGAGATATTTTTGGAGGTCTGTATTTAAGAACTTTTCGTATGACTGGCGTTGTACAAATGTGAGGTCGAGAGGAGGCAGATTTAGATTTTCATTTCCCCAGTACAAACGCTTCTTTTTTGTCATGGAATGTCCTCTCTATCGATAGCCACAAATATAAAATTGGACGTACTAACAATGTTCGTACGCCCAACAACACTGACGGGCAAGAGCGTATTTAAACATATCTAGAGGGAGACGTCAAGGGTTTTGCGGGAGCAAAATCAATATGAGGGGGCCAATGACTTTCTGCGCATACCCTTAACTTCACCTAATACTTCATCCATTTTTCCGAAAAACTCCGTTTTACTTGGTAAATTTGATGTCCGCTC
The DNA here is from genome assembly GCA_049286965.1 of Microgenomates group bacterium. Taxonomy (GTDB): domain Bacteria; phylum Patescibacteriota; class Microgenomatia; order UBA1400; family UBA12108; genus CAJAUT01. The sequence continues at coordinate 26,818 of JBAQEX010000074.1, forward strand.
GTCTATGACATCTTGAACTCTCTTATCTACTTCGTCGTAATCTACTTTATTTAAAACAGATGCGTTCTTGTTCATGAGTGTAGTCAGCCATTTTGGGTATGGGTAGTCAATATTGATAAATACGATTAAAAAATTGTGATACAGTTTAGATAATATGCAACTACGTAAGTATTGGTCTTTATTATTGATTTCGGGAATTGCTACCTATGCAATGTTTTGGGTTACTGGAGTAGCTTATCTATCGATGTTCTATATTTTTGGGATTTCAGATAATAACTCTGAAAAGATATTTTATTTATCAATTCCGTTACAAATATTGATGCACATGCTTATAGCTAGATGGTATAGCAATACTGGGAAATATAATTTTTTGATATCTTTTGCATATTTATTGGTTCCCCTTATTTTGCTTGTTCTATTCTTTGGGATACAGTTTATTAATTAAATTTTTATAATTACTTTATGTATTTGGCGATATTGGCGTTGTGCTCAGAGAGAGTGGCGCCATAGCGGATTACGCTAAGGGTTAAAGTGGAAAAATAATACGCAGTATCTTACTTAATTCCGTTGAATCGATTCAACGGAATATCGCATACCGGGTATGTGATATGAAAGTTTGTCCCATTCGTTACTAAGCAAGGAATAGATGTAGTGATCTACAAAATGATCGTACAACCATTCGTTTTGTCTCAGGGTCCCCTCTCTAGAAAAGCCAATTCTCTCAGCTATCTTATTACTCCCCAGGTTTCCTGTAGCTATTTGTAAGGTAATTTTATTTAATTTTAGTTCTTCAAAGGCATATTTGAGCACTGCTTTTACTGACTGGGTCATAATACCCATACCCTCGAATCCATCTGCTAGCCAATATCCTATGATCGATTTTTTATTGTTGTAGTCTATAGCTTGGAGCTCTATATTCCCTACATATAAATTCTTATAATAGATTCCAAAGCGAAAAATTTTCTGCTCACTATACCCATCCAAACCGTCTTGGATAAATTTTTTTATATCATCAACTGAGTTTGTATAATCTAACCAACCTAGCCATTGCTTCAATCTAAGTCTATTTTTATCAACCACTTGAAATACGGTCTCAGCGTCTTTTAGCTCTAGAATCTTAAGTTCAATATCTTTTGATGGCGAAAGGGATAGCATCATAATCTTGATTATTTTATGTATTTGGCGATGTTGGCGTTGTGTTCAGAGAGGGTCGCACCGTAATGAATAGTCCCATTTTTGTCGTGCAAATAGAACCAATACGGTGAATCTTTAGGATTTTGGGCGGCGCGGATACTAGATAAACCTGGATTGCAGATAGGACCAGGTGGCAAACCCCGATTGAGGTAAGTGTTGTAAGGCGACTTGAGTTTACGATCAAGGAGTGTGGTATTTGGCCACCAGGCGGCCTTTTTGCCTAGGAAATACTGGACTGTAGCGTCGAGTTCGAGTGGCCAACCCGCTGCGAGGCGTTTTTTGAGGATGCCGGCAACGATGGGTTTTTCGGCATCACCTTTGGTCTCGCGCTCCACGAGAGAGGCAAGGATGAGAGTTGTCTTGTCGATTGTGCCGATTTTTTTGACAAAATTGTCGTGCATAATCTTGACAAGTTCGGGGGCGGTGATCCCCTCTTTGACAAAATAGGTATCTGGAAACAGCTGGCCTTCTAGCCCTGCTGCTGCTGTCATAAAGTCTTTGATTGGGATACCTGAGGTTTCTGCAATTTGCTCTAGACGATAACCTTCGGGAATTGTGATTTTTTTGTCTATTGCCAAACCTCTGGTCAAAGTTTGGGCCAAGACATTTGGGGCAAGAGAGGGAGAGAGCTCATAAATTCCCGCTTGGAGCGTGAGCTTGTTTTGCCTGACAATCAAGCGGAAAAATAAGGGCGAGCGAATGAGGCCCTTTGACTGGAGACGCGTGGCAATGGATTTGACGCTCTCCCCCTTGGTGATCTCAAAATTTCTGGGTGAAATATCTATAGAAGCAGGAAGCGTGAGGTAGTAACAATACGCCGCTACCAAGATCAAGACGAGGAAACTAAACTTCGCTAAAGAGCGCACGGCGGTAGGCCTTTGTGGTTTTGTCATAGATAAAAATGCGACCGCATTTGCAAGTAAATTTGTCGCCAGGGCCTAATTTTTTGCCACAACCCACACATTGGCCTTTGCTGAGTAACCAAGCTTGAATAGGGGCAATCACACTTTTTAACATAGTTAGTAGTTTACACTATTTATGGAATTCTAGGAAATCCTCGAGGATTAGGCATGCCGCATAGGCATGGTCATTTTTCTTTTTGGCCCGACTGGCGCCCGACTCTACCAGTTTGGCTATGGCCTCTTGAGAGGATAAAGTCTCTGGGTGCAAGGTGACTGGAATGCCTGTAAATTCATGCAAATCTTTGGCAAACTTTTCTATGACTGGAACGAGCTTTCCCTCAGGGATACCGCAAATTATATCGGTGATACTTTCTGTTTTAATTACGTTATTTAGTTTGATAAAGATACTGGAGTCGTTGTGTAGGGATGAAAGCGGTGTGGCTAGGATGGCTTCGGACGTGGCGAGACCAATATGGGAGAGTCCGTAGTCAATACCTAAATATTTGGTCATAACATATATGCTTTGATAATGAGACGCCTCAAGTAAGTACCGGGAGGCGTACAAGTAATGAGCGTCAAGTAGCGGCCATTATATACCTGTGCCAGGGGAGATAAATCATCTGGAGCTGCTTCGTACATTTCAGATATCTTGTAGGTATAACTAGCCCCGTCAGCTGTAATATTTACGGTATCTCCGGGTTTTAACGTGTGTAAAGTAGAAAAAATTGTCAAATAGTTTGCTGGATTAAAAAATTGAGGCAGAACGGAATGACCAAAAATGACGGTGTTGCCAAGATTGCCTGGCAAGGCAGTACCTGGATATTGAATCAGAGACTGCTTGAGATCGGTATGATCTGATCTTACGACAGCCCCCAGAATACTCAATTTGGGGATAGAGAAATTATAGACTGCATAATCCCCTGATTCTTTGGGTTTAGTAGAACCAGCAAACCAGTTTGAGGCATCTGTATAGTCAAAAGAAGTATTGACCACTTCGTCCACAAAAGTGGGATTGTCAAAAGCCTCGGCTTTTTGAATTTTTGAAGGTATCATATTTTCGGTGTTTGCTGAAATTGGGGTAATAGGAGAAACTAGGGCGCTTTTTTGAAATGAAGGAGCAAAAGCAAACTGATAATTGATGAGTGGATAGGCGACGGTCGTAAAGGTGGCGATACCAAGCGTGATCAGCATAAGGGACAGAGCGTAACGAACCTTGAAACCTAAACTTTTTGGCAACTCAAGGGTATAACCCGGAGGAGCTTTGACATACTTGTAGGTCATATTGCTGGCATAATGACGAGCTTGATGTGGGGCGTGATTCTGGGGATAGACTTGAGTCTGGCTGGTAAAGCCTTGGGAGTGAAAGAAACTACCGCACTTTGATATCCAGGGATAGAGGTGCTCAAGATAGATTCGAGTGCACTGGGATTTTTGCCTTTGATGCTAGAGATAATCTTGGGCGAGTCTATCACTGGCAGGAGCGCGACCTGGACTTTGGCCGTGCCTTTGACTTTGGTTTCATCCTCGCTGATTGAACTGGCAGTTAAATCGACGGTTGAAGGGAGCCCTGCGCGAACATAACCTGCTGGGACTTCTGAATCAATTGCGGCGTTGACAAGGTTTGTCACTTCATCGGTTTTGTATTTTAGGAGAGTAGCCTTGATGGACATGGTGAGCTTGAGGCTTTTGGCTGATTCACCAGTTTTGGCAGAGTAGACGACATCTTCGGCTACGGATGAATCTTCAATGAGGTAAATTCCGATCCCCGGACTACTAGAATCTAGTGAGCTGGACTTGAGTTTTTCCAGGAGCTCTGCAGTCAGTTCTTTGGCGAGCGATTTTTGGTCATCTTTGCCAACTACCTGGATTTCTTCAGATGTCCCCCCTGTCAAAGCAGCATCGTTTTTGGCGACATAGCTATCTTTGCCAAAACTAGCAATAGTCAATTCGGTCCCAGCAGCGAGATTACTATCCTCGCCGATAGAGGAAGCCGTGATATTCCCAGTCGATTTGCCCACATAGTCATTACTACTTGAACCACTAGCCACCATGGTTTCGGAGTCGAGCGTGAACTTGAGACTGCCAGCAGAGAGCGTGACACCTTTGGCGAGTGTTTTGACGGTTGAGGTGCGATTGTAGATCGTGATATCCCCTTTTGCTGGATTACCAATGGTTTTTTTGCCGGTAGTTTCTGCGATTTTTTCCCCAGACTCAGAGACAGTTGTGACTTCGGCTGGCACGATAGCGTTTGCATAGTCCACACCACTGTCTTGTGTTGATAAAGTGAGCTCGATTGTTTGATCCAGATTTTTGGGGATGACTGAGACAGTAATGTCGGCTTTGGGTAAGAAATAAATAAGATAAAGAATAAATCCAGTAAACAGTAAAGTACCTGATGCAATCATAATCCAAAGAGAATTAAAGTGCGGGAGGGCGAACTTGAGAGTCGGAAGCTTGAATCTGGGTATTGTGATCTTTGGAGCCACAAACTTTGGTTTTTCTACTTTTGGTTCTGGCGCAACAATGGGCGGCTCGTCGTCTGGATCGATAAAATCAACTTTTTCGACTTCTTTGAGTGGCTGAGTAAACCCGATTTCTTCTGCACTAAGATAATCTGATTCATCAACTTCAATAAGGTTAGACTCCTCTTTGACTGGCGATGTTTCTTGATTTAGCTCAGGATTTGTTATGGTTGTGGCGGCAACGGAAAAACCTAGACTCTTGGCAACCTCGGAGCCCCCTGCGACAGACAAGGCCCTGATTGCGACATCTTTTGGTAAAGCTTCGATTTTGGGGGTGTGGAGGAAATTGAACTGCTTGGGCCAGTCGGTGCTGAGCAAGTTTTGGATAATATCATCAAGGTTGTGCATACTGTTGAAGAGGATGATGCGGCTTGGCAAATTGTCTAAAACCTTGAACCTCGCGACTCCTTCTGCAACGTCTTCTACCACATCGTCACTCCTACCAATTGTTTCGATTGCTTCAATGTGGCCTAGACGGACCAGGAGGATGGCAAGTTCGTCGCGACTGACCTGGATGAGGATAGAGGTGGTGGGAGTGCCCTCTTGCATTTTGAGATAGCTCAAGACACTATCGGTGATAACGACATACCCTATTGTTTCTAGGTCTAATTCCTTGCGGATTTTGACAATAAAATCTTTCTTGACTCCAAGGACCCCACCCTTGTCGATCCAGCTGTTGGGGATACCCAAGATAACTTTGCTAGGCTCATCTTTTTCTCCTTCGGTGGCGCTAGAGATGGTCGCGTCAACCGCGGTGATGAGCTCACTGGTAGTACCAGTGTCGCCATCCCATTCAACGGGTGTGCCAATTGCGAGGATCTCGGTAGCTTCATTGACCACACTCCAGACTGAGGCCTGAACCACTTCGTCGGTCAAAATGAGTGCGAGGAATTTTTCTGCTGGTTCTTTAGTTTGACCCTTTAGTTTGCCCAAAAAATTGCCTAGTTCCATATCTCTAGAATAGCACAAAAAAGTTAAGCAAGTTTGGCGTAGATGCGGCGCTTGCCGCTCCCGAGGGATTCATCTTTATAAATTGAGATGGCACCAATTACACCCGTATGATCCACGTGGGGACCACCACAGAGTTCGCTAGAGTAATCCCCGATCCGATAAACACTGACTTTGTCTGGATATTTGTCGGCAAAGAAAGCTTTGACACCACTAGAAAGTGCCGATTTTTTGTCTTCGATGGTTTTGATGACTGGCAAGTCAGATTGGATTTTGTCATTTACGATTTGCTCAATCTCTTTGATTTGAGCCTGGGTGGGTTTGCCAGAAAAAGTATAATCAAAACGAAGTCGCTCGCTAGTAATGTTTGATCCAGCCTGAGAAATTTCTGTGCCGAGGACGTCGTAGAGCGCTTGGTGGAGCAGGTGGGTGGCGGTGTGGTATTTGGTCGTGATCTCTCCACTATCTGCGAGGCCACCTTTGAACATGCCCGCACTTGCCGTGCGACTCCCCTCTTTGTGGGCCGCAAAAATCTTATCAAACTCATCTTGATCCAAGGTGATATTTTTCTCGGCGAGCAAGTCGCGAGTGATTTCGTAGGGAAAACCGAGACTCTGATATAGATTGAAGGCAAATTGTGCGTCGATGGTTTTGACATCTGTGCGATTTATTTCTTTTAAACCCTTGTCTAAGGCTTTGCCAAATTTGTCTAGTTCTGCAGCAACGACTGCTTGGACGTGGTCTATGACATCATCTTTGATAAAACCAGCGTCTGAGTATTCATTGACAATGGAAGGGACACATTCCTTAAAGATTAGTTTGGAGTCTGCGCCCAAGAGGCGAGCGCGGACTGAGGCACGACGCAGTAAGCGACGTAGGATATAACCTTGGAGTTTGTTACTGGGCTCTGACCCTTGGGCAATCATAAAAGTAGCGGCGCGGAGATGATCGGCAATTACGCGCATGGGCGACATATAAACCCCGTCGTATTTTTTGCCGCTAGATTTTTCAATTGTAGAGATAAGAGAGCTAAACATGTCTATTTTGAAAACATCAGGATCGTTGTTTGCGGCTGCCGCGATCCGCTCCAGTCCACCGCCGAAATCTACGTTTTGGGCAGGGAGCGGTTCTAACCCTTTCTCGGTTTTAATATACTGCATGAAAACGGAGTTGCCGATCTCTAGGTATCTACCACAGTCACAATTGACATGGCACTCATCGTTTTTAAATGGAGAATTTTCGTGGAGTTTTAACTCCACGCCAAAATCAAAAAATACTTCAGAGTCGGGACCACCAATCTCGCCTGCTGGCATGGCTTCTGGGACCCCCGCCCTGCTCCACCAATTCTTTTTGGCTGGGTAGTAGTGGATATGGTCTTCTGCAACACCTATACTTTTCCAGATATCGTATGATTCAGTGTCGCGAGGGGCGAACTCGTCCCCTTCGAATAATGTGACGTGGAGGTTGTCTGGATCGAGTCCTACTTCTTTGGTAAAGAACTCATAGACCCAGGCAAGCTGTTCCTTTTTGAAATAGTCCCCGAGAGACCAGTTGCCAAGCATCTCGAACATACAGGTATGGCGATTGTCGCCGACTTCTTCGATGTCGTCAGAGCGGAAGCTGGGCTGGGAATCGGTGAGTCTTTTGCCCATGGAGTGGGGCTCCCCTTTGAGGTAGGGTACCATTTGTTGCATCCCACTACTGGTGAATAAAGTGGTTGGGTCATCGGGCGGGATGATGGGGGCCGCAGGCACGACTGCGTGACCACGAGACTCAAAAAACTTTAAATATTTAGAACGGATTTCACTAGCTTTCATGGGATGAATTATATCTCATCAACGAATGATCTGGTACATAAGAAGATGATCGACATATTTACCGCGATGAAGTATGCCATTTAGTAATGAACCGTATTGCATAAAACCAAGTGACTCGTAGAGGTGAATGGCCTGGATATTGTTGCCAAACACGCCCAGTTCAATAATTTTTAAGCCAGCCAATTTGGTTTTTCCCAATTCTATAAGCTTTGTTAAAAATACCTTGCCTATCCCCTGACCTCGGTAATTGATAGACAGTGAAATGGCGATTGAACCGACGTGGGATTCTACTCTAGAGCGAAGCCCAAGCGTCGCATGGCCTATCAACTCTCCATTACACTCGACAATCAGTGCGATAGTCTGGCCAAGTTTCATCTTGTCCAGTAAATCTTGGATGTATTTTTGCTCATCTTCGAGGGATTTTTGCTCACCTTGGAGGAGGATAAATGTTTGTTCGAGAGAAAGCGTGTTAATGTAATCTAGTAGTTTTGGCGCATCAGTTAGTTCAATATCACGAATGAGATATTTTAGTCCTGTTTTACTGACGCCAGAAGTGTATTGCATGAGGAGATTATATCCCTATTTCCCGAGGGAGGCGCCGAGCTTTTGGAAAAAATTCTTTTTGGGGTGGTGCTTGGGGGTCTCGGTGGCCACGACGATTTTTTCGGCTGCAGTATTGATGGTAGCGCGGGCTTGATCCATGGTTTTTTGGAGATCGGCGATTTTGTTTGCAAGGGCTGGATTTTCGCCTAAATCTTTGAGGGTATCGCTAGCATTTTCTTTGAGGCGAGTCAAAATTTCTTTGCCCTCTTCACTGCTAGTTAAAAAGTGGACACCGGCTGCACCCAGTACTACTCCGAGTAAGAGCCCCGAAGTGAAACCGGAACTATCGTGATGGTCTGAACAGTGTTTACAGTCTGACATATTATTTTTTTGGTTTGACTGATACAAGTTTGGTTACCATGCCTACTAGCTGCATCCCACTCTCGAGGCTAGCAAATAAATGGGAGATCGTAGAGGAACCACGAGTGAGGCTGCGAGAAAGGAAACCAACATCTTCGATGATCATGTCTGTCTTGCGGAGCGTCTCTTTGGCGTCTTTGAGGAGGCCAATGATCTGGACTCCAATAATAATGAGGATGGTAGAGACTACAACGATGACAATTAGTAAAATGATTTGTGGCAGGTCCATATTCACTATATTAGCATATCCTTTAAGGTCTGTCCTGGTCTCCTGATTGTATTTTGAAGTCGACTAAACATCTTGGCCGTAGGCCACGATCTCCTTAGCAGGACAGACCTTTATTTAGAGACGCTAAAGGTACGTTCGACCAGGGTGGATTTGCCACGGCGGTTAGTGGACTCAACAATCACGGAGTGAGTACCGGCGGGGAAAATCAAATCAAGGGTAAATTGACCGTTTTGATCCAAGATGACCAGCTGACCATTTACTTTGACAGTTGTATCATTATCGGCTACTCCTTTGAAAGTGACTTTTTCGCCATAAGTATCGTTGTTTTGGGGCTGGATGAGTTTGATCTTGGGCAAGCTCCACCAAGAGATGAGCTGAATCCCCAGGAAACCGATAAAGACAATAATGGCAATGGTTGTGAGGATGAGTGAGACTGAAAAAAAGCGAGTTTTACTACCCACTGGCTCGACCAGTCCCCTGGGGATGATCTCGCCTTTTGAATTTTGGGTAAAGTCACGCCTAAACATGGCAACCATGGTGTCTGGATTTAAATGAAGAAAATTGGCATAATTGCGCAGAAATCCTTTGGCAAAAGTCGAGGAAGGGAGGGAACCGTAATTTGAGGTTTCGATGGCTTCTAAATATTCTATTTTGATCTTGGTTTTTTTGGCGACGTCATCAAACGAGAGTTCTTTTAATAAGCGTTTTTCTTTGAGGAGTTCGCCGGCTGTTTTCATACTGCCTCATGATTCTTGATATCCTCGAGATTGGTGATCAAGATGGGGCGAGGCTTCGCCCCTTCGGCAGGACCGATTACCCCAGCTCGCTCTAGTTGATCCATGATTTTGGCGGCACGGTTGTAGCCAAGCGACATCCGGCGCTGGAGGTAACTAGTGGAGGCCTTGCCCGCAGAGATCACGACACTGGCGGCTTCATCAAATGAGGGATCACGAGCGGTACTGGACTCCCCGCCATCTTCATCACCTAGATATTTTTCGGTTACTTCTTCTTTGTATTGAACCGCCTCTTCACCACTAGCTTTGAGGAAATCGATTAAAGCTTTGATTTCGCTATTGGTAACATAAGTACCTTGGATACGGGCTGGGAGGGGGCGGTCAGGAGGAACAAACAACATATCCCCTTTGCCTAGGAGTTTTTCAGCCCCTGGACTGTCGATGATAACACGAGAGTCGATCATGGAAGCTACGTTGAAAGCAATGCGAGTCGGGATATTGGCTTTTATGAGACCGGTGATGACATTGACCGAGGGGCGCTGGGTGGCAACTACCAAGTGGATACCTGTGGCACGAGCCATTTGGGCGAGTCTGACAATGAGCTCCTCAACTTTGGCTGGAGAAGTAAGCATAATATCGGCCAATTCATCGATCACGATGATGATGTATTCCATGGCGGTGAAACCGCTGGCTTCGTTGTAATCTTCGATATTGCGAGCCCCTACTTCGGCAAACATTTTGTAGCGACGATCCATTTCTTTGGTGGCCCATTGGAGCGCAGAGATAACGCGCTCAGTGTCGGTAATAACGGGAGTCAAAAGATGGGGAATGCCATTGTATCCCGTGAGCTCAACCCGTTTGGGGTCAACCATGATAAAGCGGAGTTCTTGGGGAGAATTTCTAAATAAGAGGGTCGTGATGATTGTGTTGATACAGACCGATTTACCAGAGCCCGTTGATCCTGCCACCAAGACGTGGGGCATTTTTTTGATATCGGCAATGGCGGGAGTACCAGATACTCCAAGCCCTAGACCCACGGCGAGGCGACTCTTTTCTTTTTTCATGTCGGGATGATTCATGATCTCGTAGAGCGTGACATATTCGGGGCTACGGTTGGGGATCTCGATACCCACGAGGTTGCGTCCTGGAATTGGTGCTTCGATACGAATCTGACCAGTCGGGGCAGCTAGGGCCAAGGCAAGATCGGTTTGCAGGGCCTTGATTTTGGAGAGCTTGGTACCTTCGGCGATCTTGATGGCGTACTGGGTGATGGCCGGCCCACCGTTGACTTCGGCGACTTTGGCGCGAATGCCAAAAGAGTCTAGGGTGGACTCGATAATACTCGCGTTTTCTTTGATGTCGCCGCGATCGGCTTTACTGCCGTGATCTTTTGAAAGGAGCGAGAGTGGAGGATATTTCCAGATTTTAGTACTACCATCTTCGTTTATTGATGTGTTAATTTGAGCTTCGAAATCGGTTGCCACTTCACGCTTTAAAAGTGGTTTGCCTGCTGGATTTTCCTCTTTGGCTTCGTTGTTGGGAATGTTTATCTTGGTTTTGAGATTATCAGTGTTAAATAATTTAGGGGTGGAAGAAAGTGGTTTTAATGATTGATCTTTTTTACGACTAGTTAAGGCGTTCTTTACGCTACTTAGACTACCCGCAATCCACATAACAAATTCTTCAAGAGGAGTATTGGTCAGGACCATGATCCCAATAAACATGACGGCAAAATATATAATCCCCGCGCCGATACTGGTCATAAAAATCGCAATAGAGCCAAAAATGGTTTCACCTAGTGTCCCTGCACGACTGAGACCAAGGAGCCCCGTAAAGACGAGGGTCCCACCAAGCAACAATGAGGGCGAGGCTAAAGACCATTTGAGTGAAGTCATCATCAAACTGATGGAAAGCAGAAGGAATGGGACGACAAACATAGTCCAACCAAAGCCGCGATACATGACAGAATAGACGGTCGTGAGAACGCTGCCTGAGCGGGTGAATGATAGTAAAGAGATTAAAGCTAGAGTGCCAAAAAGGACCGAGATGATGCTGTAGATGATATCTTTTTTGAGCTTTAATTTAAAAGGGTTTTTACGCCTACCTCTGCGATGAGCCATAGTTACTCCTCAATTAATATGGGGATAACCACGGGATTCTTGCCGATATGCTCGATAAACAATCGACTGATTTCCTTGGATATCCTGTCTTTACTATACAACCTATCTCTGGTCATGTCTTGTGTCCCCATGACTGTGGCAAATTGTTCTTTGATGGTTTTAAGGGCGACAGGATCGATTTGGATGTTGATCCCTTTGGGGATAATGTCGATATCTTTGATCCCACCAGAGACGCGCATCCCCAGTACCACGACTACTACCCCTTCCTGGAACATCATTTTGCGATCTAAGATGTGAGCATCGTCTTGAGTAATGAGGCCCGACTCAACATAGACATTTTTGAGGTCGATGTGGTCCCCAAAGTGGACGTTGCCCCCTGACTCGATGATGATACTCTGATTTTCTGGCATGAGGATATGATCTTCTGGAATCCCCATCTTTAGCGCCAATTTGCCGTACTGAATATTGTGGCGATGAGTACCACCAGTTGGGATGACATATTTGGGTTTAGTCATAGCCATAAGCATCATGAGCTCCATAGAACTAGCATGACCTGAGACGTGGAGGTCGGAGGAAATGTCTGAATAGGAGACATTGATACCGTGGCGACTAAGCAGATCGATGAGGCGGTAAACATTGCTTTCATTGCCGGGAATTGGATCAGCCGAAAAGACTACTTTGTCGCCGGGATCGAGTTTGACTGATTTGTGGTCCCCGGTGGCGATGCGCTCGAGAGACGAACCCATCTGGCCTTGGGACCCAGCAATGATCAAACATTGTTCATCTTTGGGGAGGGTAAACATTTTTTTCTTATCTACCACTATTCGTGGGGGAATAGAGAGAAAGCCGAGCTCGGCGGCCACCTTGACGTTGCGCTCGACAGAAAAACCGACAAAAGCTACTTTGCGATTGTTGCGCTTTGCGACCCAAAGGGCTTGCTGGATACGAGAGATATTGCTGGACATGGTAGTGACTACGAGCCTATTGGTTTCGCCACGAAACTCGCGCTCAAAAGAGTCTTCGACAATTGCCTCAGACAAAGAATAGCCGGCTTTCTCAGACCTCAGACAGTCGGATAGCAAAAGGACTACTCCTTCGGCTCCGGCTCTAGTCATAGACTGGATGTCTGGGAGCTCTTGGCCCACGGGAGTCCAGTCGAATTTGAAGTCAGAGCCGTGATAGATATTGCCCACACCCGTTTTGATGATCAAGTGCTTGGTGTCAGGGACTGAGTGAGTCACGGGGATCATTTTGATTTCAAAGTCTCCAAGCATGATGGGCTGGCGATCTTTGACTACAATTAAGATTTTTGGATCAATGCGAAATTCGCGGAATTTTTCTTTGAGAAAACCTGCCGCCAGTTTGGAAGCATAAATTGGGATCCCCTCGCGCATCTGAGGAATGATATAAGGGAAGCCCCCGATATGATCTTCGTGACCATGGGTCACCACAAAGCCGCGGATTTTACTTTGCTTGTCTTTGAGATAAGTGATGTCGGGAATCGTGAGGTCGACGCCGGAGACTCCCTCGTCAGGGAAACCCATGCCACAGTCGACGATAAAGATATCATTATCTGACTCGTATACCCACATGTTGTCGTGGACATTGGGCGAGCCACCCAGGGGGGTGATTTTGATTTGATTGGTTGGATTTGAATTCATAAATATTTTATTGATTCGTAAATTTAAATGAAGATAAAATTTGGTCGAAGGTGGCTTCAATAGTAGCACTTTCTTCCGATACTGCGTAACTGGAGGGGTAGAAAAGGTTGATGGCGTAAGTTTTTCCACCAAGATTTAATACTCCATGCGAGTTGCTGAGCACATCGGTGAGGCCAATGTTTTGCAAACCAGTTTTACTATTTAAAGTTTTGTACATATAAACATTGTGGCCTGCAAACAGGTACGGAGTGCCTTCGTACTGGGCACCGCTACCCTCTATTTGATCTAGACCAAAAATCATGTGAATAAAAGCATCATTTTTGACTAGGCGGACCGAGGCTAAAGATGGTAACTGATCGTTTTCTAGTTTTAGTTCCCAGTCGGGAGGATACGTGAATGAGAGGTGGTGAACTGGATTTGAATATGTTTGCCAACCGATCGTGGAAACTACGACTTTTTTGGTTGATGATGGGTTTGTGATCTGGGTGGATTTATTATAAAAATAGAAAATACCCGATCCAATAATAATCAGGAGAATGGCTGATAAATATAGCGTTAACCTTTGTGGTTTTGACTGAATTGTTGCTTCCATAAAATTCCTCCCCACTAATAAGCTTGCATATATTGTTTGTAGTTGGCCATGTCTATTGTGACTGATTTGGTTTTGCCTTCGACGATCTCGCGGGCGACGCGACGACAGAGCCCAGCGATGGTGCGCTCGAGCGTGCGGATACCTGCGTCATAACCAAGGGGACGGGCAACAACTGGCCACACGGCGGGGTCGATCGTGAGCTGAGTAGGTAAGAGCCCTGCGTCTTTCATACCTTTGGGGAGGAGAAAATCTTTGGAGATGTGGATTTTTTCTTCGTCGGTGTAGCTAGGCATTTGGATGAGTTCGAGACGATCGAGCACGGCTGTAGCCACATTGGTGGTGTTGTTGGCTGTGGCCACAAATAAGACCTGAGATAAATCGATTGGATGATCGAGGTAGTGATCGAGGAAATGAGAGTTTTGAGTGGGATCAAGCAACTCGACTAAAACACCCATGATATCGGCTCGCTCATCGGAGCCTACGCGGTCAATTTCATCCAGGAGGATGATGGGGTTCATGCTACCTGATTCTTTAATGGCTTTGACGATGGCACCTGGCTCGGCTTCGGTAAACAAGCGGGACTTGCCCCGGAGATCGCGCGCACTACCCAAACCACCAAATGGGATACGGGCGAATTTGCGACCTAATGTTTCTGCGAGGGAATAGGCGAAAGTGGTTTTACCTGTTCCGACTAACCCTACTAAAAATATGGCTGGGGCGCGAACGATTTTTTCACCCCCTTGATCCATGCGGAGTTTGATGGTCGACAAGTATTCGAGGATGCGATCTTTGGGATCTTTCATGCCGTAATGAGTCTTGTCCATACTAGCCGCGGCTGCTACGATGTCCAATTTGTCGGGCGTGTAAATCCCCCATGGAAGACTCGCAAGCCACTGGATATAGTGAGCGCTCCGGTCGTATTCGACAGAATAAATACCTGTGTCGACCATGCGAGTCAGGCGCAGGAGGAGTTCGTCGGCTTTGAGGCGCAGATCGTCTGGGAGCTTGGAGCTGTCGATCAACGATTTTAATTTGGTTAGTTCGGCGGTTAATTCGGGCATGAATCTATAATATCACCTTTAGAGTGCGCCACCCTGGAAAGTAGGACAATTGGCTTCGTACCACGCCATAGCTTCTTTGGTACACGATGGCTTTGGGGCGCCAGGCCCTGGCATACAATCGGCGTAGCCTGAGGCGGGGCAAGTGTAGGTGGTAGATGTATTTGAGTCGACAAATTTGAAGGTGGAGAGGATTTGATCGAACATTTTCAAATCTTGGTCTGTAAAATAGTTTATGGTGATATATAAATCATCATTCTTGGTTATAAAACCTTGATAATGGAAATTTGCTGTAGAGTAACCATCAGTTCCAAATTTATACCCACTGACGTTATTGATTATTGTGGGAATTACCTCTTTGTAAGTATTGTGTTCTTTCTGAAAATTTAGATAATCAGATATCTCTGGAAAGTTTTTTTGAGTTTGTATTGAAATCCCAAATGAATAATCTCCAGATTTGAACATGCGGTCAAATACTGCATTAGGAGAATCAATTGCAAAGATGAACATTCTGTCGTTACTTGGTAGTTGTTCAGTCCTAATCTTTGCCTCTAATGGATATTTGATTGTAAATCCATATTCGTTATTTGTATAAGTATGCCAATCTGATGTTGGGTCGGATGAGGCGATGGGCGATGGTGTGGGAGATGGTTTTATTGATGATAGTTGCTTGCTGAGTGACTCGGCTTTGACAAAAAAGAAAATGCCAGATCCCAGGGTCACGAGGAAAAGGAGCGCAAAAAGAATGGGGTAAAAATAATTGCGTCTTTCGCTTTGCACAAATGAATCGGGAGAGATTACTACTGGTTCTGGAGTTGGTGTGACGATGGGTGTTTCTGACATATTATTTTGCAATACACTCTCCGTAGATACTCTTGGGGAATTGATATTGCTCCATCAAAGCACATGAAGGAGGCTCTTGCGTTTCTTCGACCATAATCCAATTACTATTTTGTTTTGCCGCAAACCATATTTCGCCAGACCCCTCAACTTCTTTGGTATATGCAATACTACCTGAGGCAAAATTGCCCGCTAGTTGGATTATCTTTACAATAATTTGATCTTTACTACTGAGTCCGTGTGATTTGCCATAAGCATAAACGGTATCTTTCACAAAATTTTCGAGAGTGGTTTTTTCATTGTTTTTTGAGCTATCGATGAATTTGAAGGTCGACAGAATTTGATCAAAGACCTTTTCCGACTCTGGCAATGAGGTGGGAAGCTGGATAGTATAAACAAATTCTCCATTTATAACCCAAATTGTGGGAACGCTGACTTGTTTTTGACCTGACTCTCCCTTAATAGCGGCAATCCCTCCAATATTTATATGTTCTATGGGAAATTCCCCTAGCTCTTTAGAAGCATTTGTTGGATACCAATCTAGCTCTCTTCCCCCATTTGGGCCTAAAGCTATGATCATTTGAGGCGTGTCTATGGTAGTTTCATTACTAGCTACTTTTTGAATAATCAACCTATCACCTATTTGTTTTATAGAATCTAAAATTTTTATCTCCTGTGGATATTTAAAAGAGAAGTCGAATTTTTCATTTTCATAAGTTTGCCAGTTGGAGGTGGGATCGACGGAGGCAATGGGAGATGGTGTGGGTGAGGGAACGAACTTTTCGAGGGTCATGGCGCGGACCTGGAGGAAGAGATAGATGGAGAAGGTGGCAGAGAGGGACAAAAGAATGAGTAGGAATGCGGTGAGGAAGGAGAACTTTTTGACCTGGGGGGTGGGTAAAACAATTTGCTGATCAACGACTGGAGGGTCGATGATAATAGGTTGTGGAGCAACTGTTTCTGGTTCCATAGAGATTAGTATATATGATATTT
>JBAQEX010000075.1:0-26239 GCA_049286965.1 Microgenomates group bacterium
CTTCACTGGAGACCCCAATCGGTGAGGATGAAGATAGCTACCTCGGTGACTTTATCGAGGACACCAAGCAAGCATCACCATACGAACTGACTACCCAGAGACTCTTGCGAGAGAATATCGAAGAGGTATTGTCGGGACTATCTGACCGGGAATCTAAAGTGCTCGAGATGAGATTTGGACTGCGCGGGGCTAAGCCCATGACACTGGAAGAGGTAGGGCGTGAGTTTGGAGTGACACGGGAACGCATCCGCCAGATTGAAGCCAAGGCGCTACGCAAGCTGAAACACCCAAGCAAGCGCAGGATGTTACAAGATTATCTAGATTAACCGCAATACTCGATATTCCCAAGTTCTTTAGCCTGTTTGTAATATTTGTTGTCACAAGTTAAAAACGTAGCGTGATGGGCGATGGCCAAGAGGTGATAGGAAGTATCATAGATGGTTGTACCGAGCGAGTAAGCTAGCCTGGTAGTCTCTAAGAGTTGCGTATTTGAGAGCGTGCAATATCGTATTGGGAGAGCCATAAACCCAGCTAGGATTGTACCGGTAAGTTTAAACTCTTTGAGTTTAAACCGTAAACCATTGGCGACTTCGATAGGGAGAAGTGATGTGGACAATAGGGTAAGTTTCTTTTTGTCGGCCTGCTTGAGGAGTTTTGTGACTAGTTGCTCGACTTCTGGGGTTTCGGTGAATAGATAATTGAGGATGAGTGAGGCATCTATGACAAACGATTTCATGTTCTTCCCTGATGGATGGCATGCAAAATAGTTTGTTTGGTAAATTTGGGCATTTTGGATTTTAGGGCAAGGAAATTGTCGACCGTGGAGGTGATTTTTTCGTTTAGGACTTTGTGTTCTACTGCTTCTGAGATATAGCTACTGAGCTCGCGAGGAGGGATATTGGCTGAGAGGTAGTCAAATAGATGTATGGGTAAACTCACACTAATTTTTTGAGTAGTAATCATAGTAGCATTTACTTTACTACTTACCAGCTTAGTTGTAAAGTCTAGCGATTGGAAGTTTGTTTAGACTGATTTTTGGCCACGTGATCCCACAAAAATTCGAAGATTTGTTTGTAGGAGTTGATGAGGAGTTGGTCGCGGATCTCGATGCCGTACTGATCGCCATCGGCCTTGAGACTGCAGACGGTAAAAACATCGTCGTAAATCAGGGTAAGTCGGTCAAATTTGATTTGTTTTTCATCGAGTGTTTTGACGTCCACGTTTTCGGTGAGGAAATGAGGGACATCGGACCAGGCAAGGGGTTTGGGCTGGTTAAAAATGATCTTGTTGTGTTTGCCGCGCTTTCTAAACTCATCTCGCCACTTTTCGGCGAATTCACGATCGGTGACTGCCTCTAGCTGGCCGGGACTATATCCTATGACTAGTTTGGCGTCTGAAGTGATGATGTTCCAGAGGAGTTGCTTGATACCGGATTGGCCTTTGTAGATGTTGATCATTTTCTGGGGTTCTTTGGTGGTTTTTAAATTAGTCATCATGCTGGCAAAGCTAGATAAATGGGAGGTGAGGTAATTGAGCTTGGCGGACTCACTTTCTAGAGTGAGCTTGAGAATACTGGGGTCGGTGATTTTGTAGAGCGTGGATTTGCCCACATGTTTGGAAATGACAAAGCCCTTGTTGACCAAGCGCTCAGTTTCTAGGTAAAGCGAACTGCGGGGAATACCGAGCCGTTTGTGGAGAGCTACAATCGTGGACTCTGGGTGTGATGCCAGATCAAGGTAGACCTGAATTTGCTTGGAGGAGAGACCCAATTTAGCTAAAAAATCTTGTGATGTCATAATGTGTCAATAATTATGACATCAAGTTGAGAATTGTCAATTATAGGTTAATATTGTTGCAATATGGACTCGAAAAATAAGGAACAGCATCAAAGAAATACTAAAGCAGCATTTGAGATAATTGCACAAAAATGGTATCCAGAATTAGATGGAGAGATAGTTCTATCTGTAACAGATGCGGGAAGGGGAGAGTTGGTGTTGGCAAGTGTGCCAGGTGACGATGATTTTTGGATTGATTTATTTACAGCCCAAGTAGGATGGAGATTGGATACCACGATTACGGATATTTTTAGAATTAGATTTAGTACAGACCTAGCTGGATTATGTCAGATTATAAATGTAACAGATGGTATGCTTAAAGTAATTGAAGAAAGAAGGAAGCATGAAACAAGCAATTAAAACCGATAGTGCTCCAGTGGCAACGGGGCCGTTTTCTCAGGCTATCCTTGTAGATAAAATGATTTATGTTGGTGGCCAAATCTATTTAAAGCCAGACGGCACATTGCTTGAGGGCGATATTGAAGGAAAAACTCATCAGGTAATGCAAAACTTGAAAGCGATACTCGATGCGGCTGGAGCAAATTTTAGTCATGTAGTAAAAACTACAATCTATGTGACAGACATGAAAAATTATCCAAAAGTGAGTGAAGTATATGGTGGATATTTAAGTGCTCCTTATCCAGCCAGGGAGACAGTGTGTGTAAAAGAATTACCACTTGGGGCAGAAGTAGAGATAAGCATGATAGCGATATTGAGTTGATTTCACCAAAATAATTGGAGAGTGGTAGGAGGGTAGGAGACGACCGTGGGGTTGAAGCCAGATTTAAATTTGGTAAAACCTTGCCACCTGGCATACATTTTAGGGTAGCGAGGATCATAAATTCCGCCAAAATCAAAGATTTCACAATCATTTGCTTTAGCAGATTGAATAGCTACCCAGGTGAGGAGGGTGGGGGCAAACTCTTTGTAGCCTAGGGGACTCGCAAATGCTACCCAATAGGTCGCAACTGAGTCGTGGTAGAGGATGAGCAGGGCACCAACTAAGTCTTGTCCTAGGTAAGCTAGGTGGAGATCGCCGTGACCACTGTAGTTTTTGATAGTGGAATCTAATAACTGTCTAGAGTAGCCGATCACGTTTTTTTGCTTGGACCAGTTTTGATGGAGGGTATAGAACTCACTGCGCTCTGGATTTTTTAACTGACTAAGGGCGATTGTTTTAATTTTTAAATGGTTTTTTTTGAGCGTGTGGGTGATGTTGTAGCGTGTTTTTTGAGTGAATGAGGCGAGGATATCCCCATCAATTGGCATGAGGTCGATGAGCGAGGTAGAGGAATGGGCAAATGGCTCGGCACGGACGCCCAGATACTCCGTGACCTTTGAGGTGAGGCTGGGCTCGATATAGGTGGTGAGGGTATGGTGCTTTTTACGAAATTGTTTGAGCCAAACGGGGTCAATCTCTGCGGGTCTTTGGAGTTTGGCGACAGACAAGGGGCCAAGGGGTCTGTAGTAGATGAGGGAGCCGGGGCTGCCAGTAGAAGACCACCCCAAATCGGCGAGGACTTTGCCGTGCATAGGAGACTGGTGGAGATCGCGCCTAGTGGAAAACCTAGTGAGAATATCCGTCACGTTACTTTTTGCTAGATTTTTTCTTGGTTGATTTTGGCTCACTGACTAAAACCAATTTGTTTTTGGCAAAGACAAAGAGGTAAAGGATGTCGAGGATGCCGGCTGTATGGATGAGCAAAAGGGCGAGGAACCAGTAGCGATCACCATTTCTGGCGGATTTCCAGAGGGCGAGACCTGACCAAACGAGTGACCAGATGGCGAGGAGACCGATGCCAGCGCCCATCCAGGGCTGACCACCCCAGTTCATCATATTGTTCCAGTTGTTTGAGTAGTACCAGTTGTTCATCATAATTCCTCCATTTTCGCCTTGGTAGCGATTCTATGCGTGATATAATTCTAGTGTACCATTTTAACAAAAAAATAACCGATCCCCTGTAGCTCAGTCGGTAGAGCGCCTCCCTGTCGAGTAAGGCAGCGATTAGCAGTAATGCTTTTTGGAAAATTGGGCTAATTCGGGGAACCCCGCCACTATGTGTAAACTTAGTAGGGGAATCCCGAGCTAAATTGATAAATCTTTTGATTTGTCATAAATGTGTAGAGACTATATACCCGATCTCCAGTAATGGAGAATGAGATAGTCCAGGCCACAAAGAAACTTGTGGAGTAACTGTAAGGAGGATGTCGTAGGTTCGAGCCCTACCGGGGGAGCATGATAGATACAAATGTTATTTTGTTAGAATTTTTAGCGAAGAACTGGTTAGGTTTGACGCTATTAGTTGTTTCTATTTTTAGAATTGTCCCACCCGAGTGGTCTGGTTTTTGGAAATATAATAATAACAATGAATCCGAAGGTCTAGCTCCAAAGATTACGCCAATTAATTTTTTACTTACGGGGTTACTTGATAGCGTTATTAGGGCATTTTTTATCCCTCTAATTGCAACTTTTGGACTCAAGAATATGATCACTCTAATTATTTTTATTGTTGTATTTTTTGATATTTTTTCTCGTCACCAAATATCTGGGGCAGCCGTTACTCTTGTAAGTATAGGTATTATTACCTTGTATCTGGAGAGATTAATCGAATTAGGCAAGCACATAGAGTTGTTTGGAAAATTGTTGATCTGGGATAAAGATAATTCTAAAAAATAACTTAATATAAATAATTTTATTATGAGTAAAAATAAATCTACTGTGTATATCATTTGCGGATTTATTGGGGCAGGTAAGACAACTTTTGCCAGAAAACTGGAGAATGAAACAAAAGCTATACGGATAACCAAAGACGAATGGATGGTGAAAATTTTTGGCAATAAAATAACCTCTAATGAGAACTTTGCACTGTACGACGAAAATGTAACTAAACTAGCAACAGAGATTGCCTTTAAAATTCTAAGATCAGGCAAAGATGTGATTATAGATGAGGGTTTTTGGGTTAAATCACAAAGAGACGATATGAAAAAGAGAATATTAGATGTGGGAGCAAAACCAGTTCTTTATTATGTCGAATGTCCTGTGGAAATTATGAGAGAAAGAACTGTTGCGCGAAGCGAGACTCCACCTGAAGACTCTTTCGAAATTAGTGGGGAAATGTTTGATGGTTATTTAAAATATTGGCAGCCACCAGAGACGAATGAAGAATATATACTTGCAAAATAAGACATGAAACATACTAAGTTAATAGAATTCGATAGTGGCGAAAATACCCTGAGAGGTTTATGGGTTGATGGTGAAGTAAAGAGTAAAGAAGTGGTGGTAATGCTACCTGGGTTTGAACGCACAGCTATTTCTGAAAAGAAATTTAAATTATTGGCAGATAGGTTAGCTGAAAAGGGTGTGAGCTCATTTAGGTTTGATTATGCAGGATTTGGTATTTCCGACGGTGATTTTAGTAAAACCACGGTATCCTCAATGGTTGCAGACTACTTGAATGTCAGGAAGATGATAGAGCGACTTGGTAGTAACCCAAGTATGGTAGTTGCCCATAGTTTATCTGGTTGTGTAATAGCAAGTGTTCTCCAAACCAATATTTTATTGAAGCAGATTGTATTATTGGCTACTGCCTTGAATCAAAAAGATTTGATGAGATACTGGTTCGTTACAAGTAACATGAAACTGATTAATCCTAATTTGCAGATTACCTGGGAGAACTATAAAAAATACTTAGACGAAGCTGAGTTTGCCAATGACTGCCAAAAGGAAGTTAGAATGACTAAAGTAAATAGTATTTCAAAATTGTATTATCAGGAAAATATGAATAAAGACTATGTGTCTGGGTACAAAAATAGTCTAGATAAAGTGCTGCTTATACACGGCGATAGGGATACGAGCGTTCCACTAAATAGTCTAGATACTACTTTTAGTAATCAGATTATAGTCAAGGGCGGAGATCATGACTTGGAGAGAGTTGATATGGCTAAACAGTGGGTAGATAAATGTGTCGAGTTTTTGACCAAATAGTTGTCTCATCCTGATATCATATAATCTATGAAGATTCTAATATTCACCGAAGGTACTGCCATAATGCCATCGATTTCTGTTGGTGTGAGTCGGGAAGAGCGGGTCAAACAATCGGCGGATAATCTGCCAGAAGTCAATGATTTTCGTACTTATGTTCCCAATGGTAGGGTGGTAGAGAAATTAGAGGGGTGGAAAAAACAAGGGGCGGAGATATGGTACTTGACCTCACGAACAGAGGAAAAAGAGGTGGAAGATGTAAGACAAGTCCTAATTGAGAATAAGTTCCCGGATGTAGATCATTTACTGTTTCGTCACGACACACAAGCCTACAAAGACGTTGCAGAGCAGTTGATGCCAGATGATTTCATTGAAGATGATTGTGAGAGTATTGGCGGGGAACTAGAGATGACATATCCTCATATTGACCCAGCCATACGACCCAAGATTCATTCGATTATTGTAAAAGAGTTTGCAGGGATTGATAATTTGCCAAGTGATATTGCACAACTTTAGCATCATGGTAAAAATTCACAAACGAAGTATATTTTTCATTTCACTAATAGTTGTGCTGAGTGTCGTGGGATACTCCTGGCTAATTAACCAGCCATTTTCGCAGCAAATAGGGTGGTTTGCGCAAACACACCGATATTTGTTGATAGGAATACTTGTAGGGGTTAAAGTTTTAGGATTAGTTTGGCCGCCACTTCCTGGGGGGATATTTAACCTTGCGGTTATCCCGTTTATTGGATGGCAATTAGCTTATTTATCAGACCTGATTGGGACCATTATGGGTGCGGGGATATGTTATCTAGTTGCCAAAAGGTGGGGAGATAAATTACTCACAAAGATATTTGATGAGGAAACGGTCAAGAAAATTACAGATACAAAAGTTAAAGGTAATAGGCAGACAGAATTTAGTTTTGTGATGACGATCACATCTAGGCTGATCATGACAGAGTTTAGTTACTATGCCGCTGGTTTACTTAAGATCAACTTTGGGAAGTTTATTGTGGGAGCGATTGGATCACATATACTACTTGGCATTCCTAGTTACTACTTTATGAACATTATGTTTGAAACAAATACTCTGTATCTTGGAATAGTTGGTTGGCTGATCGTTATTCCTTTGTGGTCTAAAATAAAGGAAAGGTATTTGGAGAGAGGAAATGTTTAATAATTTGTTTATTCCAATCATTCGCAAGCGATCTGAGATAGTCGTGTCTCGAGTGATGCCATATTTGAAGAAAACGAGCAAGGTGGTGGATATTGGCTCTGGGTCTGGTGATGTGGCTAGCTTACTCCAAGCCCAAGGAATTAAAATTACTCCAGTTGATGTGGCAGACTTTCATGGACCGAGGATGATCAAGCCCGTTATTTACGATGGCAAAACCTTACCGTTTGGAGATACAACTTTTGATACTGCCTTACTCCTGATGGTCATGCACCACACGCCTGGGCCTGGGATTGTGTTTAAGGAAGCGGCGAGAGTGGCAAAAGAGATAGTAGTGATCGAGACCTCATACACAACCCCACTGAATCGTTTCTTTACCATTGTTTCTGATGCGATAGGTAATTTGAGATTGGAGGCATTTTGGAACTCATATAAGACTAATGAGGGGTGGAGAAAATTCTTTGAAGAGCATGGGTACAAAATTATCGCTACTCGCAAGTATTGGGACAGGAACCTGGGGGTGATCCCATTTCTACATATTCTTTACCATCTAAAGCGAGGGTAGGTAGAAGAAATTGTCAGTAGATTCGGTGGTAAAATAAGTTCGGTACGAACCTATGAGGTGGAGCTTCTAGACCTATAATATTGAAATAGATGTGAGCATGTGGTAATATTCCGGGCATGAGTAGTGTTGAGTTTAATAAAGTTATTGAGAGTCTTGGTGATGTTGATTGGTTTGGCAATTTTGTACTTTCTGGCGGGCGTTTGTTGACTGAAACAGAAGAGCAATTATTGGGTATGAGCATTACTATGATATTTGTTCATAAAGTCAATCAGCGGATAGTGAATGAATCTGATGCAGAATATTTGGTTATCGCTGGAAGTGGGTACTTTCACAGAGGGGGGAATGACCAAATTGAAACAATATCTGTTGAAGCTGGATCTGTAGTAAGAATACCAAGAGGCACTCCATATTGGGATGTGCCAAAAGAAGGTGAGGGTCTGTTGATGATTAGTATCAACCACCCGCCTTATGATCCGAAAAAGATTCAATCCCTAGAGAAGAATTGAGTAATTCTTGATAGTTCGTGGAAGCGAGGAGATGGGGAGCAATGATATACTTTGATATAGATATGATAGTTATTTCCAGATTAGATAGATAAATTTGCACCCGAAGTGGGCAGCTTGCCTGGGACACGAACCCAGATGATAAATGTACAATGGTCGTATGTTCAGCAAAGACTTCGGAATAGAACAGTATGACAGTTCTCAATATCTTGAACTACTGGATCAAATTGAAAAGAGGTGCCCTGTTTCGCATGTGGTGGCAGGCGGTTTGGGTATAGCAGGATTGATAGGTAGACAAATTCGTGAAACCCATGACTTGGATTTGATTATTGATCAAGCAAATAAAGAAGAGATGCAAATATATTTAAAAGAGGGTGGTTATAGAAGGTTGGACCAAGATGAAGAAGATAAGTTGCTTAAGGGAGGTGGAATGGTCTTTACTAATAATGAAGGATTACGAATAGATGTAGTATCTGGAATTTTTTCAGATGAAGGATTGAATCTTCAATTTGCTGAGGGTAACCTATTTATACCCAGAATTGGTTTAGGAGTAGAGGCTGTTTTGGATGATATATCATTTCTAACTTTCAGTCCCGAAGTATTTTACTTTCTCAAAAATAGGGCGACTAGAAGGCTACCTTGGCAAACTATTTCTCTATTTAACAGAAAACAAGATAAAACTGACTATCTTGTATTGAAAAAAATCATTGATCCCCAACGCGCACAAGAACTACTAGAAGCTGGTTTTTCATATACAGGCAGACATCCTGGAATCACTCAACTTAAGCAGTTGTTCTTTAGCATGTTCCCCAATAGAACGGAATAGTAAGTTTATGGTTCGTGTAAGGTGACGGTAGGGGAGTACTTTATTATTTAGATCTTGAGATAGGAATGATTCGATAATCTAGATCGTGTAAATTCATATATTGCAAACAAGAGCTATGTATATTATTTACGTCTCCACGCATATTTCTTCCTGGTCCAACTTTAAATCCTCGTTTTCTATACCAGCCAGCTACATACTCGAAATTTCTTTGTGGTTGAAAATCCGAGATTACGGTTTTCAAATTTCGCTTACTTGCCCATTTCATTCCTGCAGCCAATAAGACCGTTGCAACCCCATTTGACTCTATAGCCTCATCAACTACGAGCCATACTAACCAAGCTATGCTACCTTCTTTTTCGTCAATGGTAATATATCCTTTTTCCATGTCGCCATCGATAGCATATTGACTATTAAATGGATTAAAAGTTTGAATTTCATATAGAGTGTGAATCATGGTGTTGAGGATTATACACTCGTAATTCCTCTAGTAACCCAGGATAGTTCGTCCTTCGGCGCGTTCGGCAAGCTCAGCGTAAACTTGCTCAGGATAAATTCAGGGAGGAGATGGGGTGCACAAACAGACCCTATAACGTTGATATTTATTTTGACCTGTAGTATAGTTTCGGGTCATGGTTGGGAGATTAGAATCGCTCACTGGATATCAAAGGGATAACCTATATTTTCATAGTACTTTTGCGCCGGAAAAGCTAGTTGCATTGGGAAGAAGCCTAGAAGAAGGATTCCCACTTCTAACTTTGCGAGGGAGGGCAACACTTTGTCGTGGAGAAGCTGCTTTAGGACGTTCAACCGAAGGCCGGGGAATGAATCTGATATTTAGAATTGCTGAGGCGGAGCAAGAATCATTGGTACAGCCAATACATAGGTCTCCATTTGAGCATGACGACGCAGCATCTTTTCCTGACTGGTTTACTTTCGTGATGGCTTGTGACCCAGTGTTTGCAGACATGGCGCTGAAGTGGATAGAAGAACAAAAGGCACATAATCCTTTTTGGAGAGGATTTGGGAGAGTAGGAATTGGTGATGTAAGAATGTTACCAACGCAGTGTTTTCTTGGTATATATTAAGAAATGAAAGACAAATAGTTCGTCCTTCGGCAAGCTCAGGATAAATTCAGGGAGGAGATGGGGAGCCCATTCGACTGTGCTCAGGGTCATAGACATTGATATACTTTGATCAGCTTGCAGCGGTTGATGCGCAGCATCTGCGGGCAGGTATAGTTAAGATAGTTAATTCCTGACATGCGTTATGGCTGTAGAATATAGTAATGAAGAATGATATAAGACTCGTGTGTTTTGATTTGAATAAAACTCTCATTTCTGAAAATACCTGGTACGACCTAAATTTGGCAATGGGGATTAGTGAGGAAGAGGACAAGGCAATGCTTGACTCTTACATCCGGGGTGAGAAGTCGTATCTATTTTGGCAAAAAGAAATAGAGAAAATGTACATCGAAAGAGGGAAAGCCAAAAGAGAGGATATTTTGAAAGTAATATATACATATCGATATCTGGAAGGGGCCAAAGCAATAGCCCAATATCTGAAAGAGCAAGGATATATCTTGGCTCTTATTAGTGGGTCAATCGATCTACTTGTAAAACGAGTTGCAGGCGAACTTGGTATAGAACACTATTATGCAAATAATCAATTCATATTTGATAAAAATAATTACTTATCAGAAATTGTTTGCTTGGGAGATGATTGGGTGGTGAAAAAGGATCAGCTGATTGCACTTAGTAAAAAAACAGGGGTAGCCCTCAATCAAATTGCCTGTGTGGGTGATGGAGATAATGATATGGGGATATTTGCTCTGACAGGGCGTGGCATTACCTTCAAAGACTCGAAGATACGAGATAAAGCGTGGAAGGTTATTGATAAACTTTCTGATTTGAAATCTGTGTTGTAAGCATTTACTCAAGTAGTACAGAGGTGGTCCGCGTAATGAGTGTCGTTGCAAATTTTCAATCTAATACTAAAATAGGTATAAGTTATAAAACAATAGGGGAGGGAATTGATATGAGCAAATATGTTGATGGATTCGTCCTTGTAGTTCCAAAAGAAAGGGCAGAGGAATACAAAAAAATGGCCGAAGAGGGTCGTGAGATGTGGATGAAGTATGGAGCTCTTGAATACTACGAGTGTCGAGGTAATGACCTAGTTCCTCAGGAAATGGGGGGAGAAAAAGCACGGGCTTTCACTGAAATGGCTGGAGCAGAGGGGGATGAAACAGTATGGTTTTCTTTTATAGTTTTTAAATCAAAAGAAGACCGAGATATGGTTAATGCCAAGGTGATGGAAGAAATGGGTAAAAAGATGGAAGGGAACAAAGACATGTCTATGCCTTTTGACATGAAGAAAATGGCTCATGGTGGTTTCCAAGTCGAAGTAGAGGGGTAGCGTGTAATAGAAATAAATATTAAAAACGAAGCACCGATCAAGATGCTTCGTTTTTTTTGATGCTGCTTTTTTAGCTTTAGAAAGCTTGCATGAGGATCCAGGCGGAACCAGCAAGGGCGAGGAAGAAAAGTCCCAAACCTACAGGTGATCCCCAACTGAACCATGATCCCCAGGATCGCCAGTTCTTCATGTTTTGAAGGCTTGCTTCAACCCAAGGGTTGAGGTCTTCTGGTATTGTTTTTGTCATAGAGTGCTCCTTATTTGGTTAAAAATATGAGCCTCATCACTTTGTTTGCCAGGAGCAATTTATTCTTCGAGGCGAAGATTGCCGGTTTCTGGGCTTAATAACAAGATGATTGTAACACTTTGTTACAATCATCTAATGGAAAAGAAGATACCGCCAGAAGAGATTGACAAAATAATCGAGAGAAAAGCGTCAAAAATCAAGGATTTTTTCTTTATTCAAATTGGTTCAAATGACGGGCAAACAAATGATCCGATCCACAAATATATCATCAAGTATGGATGGAGAGGTATTTTAGTGGAGCCAGTTTTTAGTATGTTTAGAAAACTGAAAAATACCTACCTGGGAGTAAAGGGGTTGATATTTGAGAATGTTGCCATTGACGCAAAGGATGGATACCGCAAGTTCTACAGGCTAAGGGACAATAATGAGCCCGATATGCCTATTTGGTACAACCAGTTGGGATCATTTGTGAAGGAAGTGGTGGAGAAACATCGTGACTTGATCCACAATTTTGACAAATACTTTGTCAGCCAGGATGTTGTCTGTTTGTCTTTTAAGACTCTGCTTGAAACCCACGAGGTGTCGAAGGTTGATCTTTTACATATCGACACGGAGGGTTATGACTATGAAATCATCAAGCTAATTCCTTTTGAGATTGTGAAACCTAAAATGATTTTGTATGAGCATATTCATCTGAAACTAGTCGATGCTAGCGAATGTCTAGAGCTATTAAAGACTCAGGGTTACAAGATATTACAAACCGACTATGATGTTTTGGCTTATAAATGATCCTAAAATTTGCTTAACCTTTGCTTTTATTTCTGGCGTGACTTTGACTGCGATCATACCTAGTTTGGGTTGGCCGTAGACGATAGAGGTGCCAAGAGGTGCGAGCAACAGGGCGGGGAGCGCGAGTAAATCTTCCTCTCCATCAACAGCAATAGTTTGTGTTTTTGGGGTTTGGTGGTAATCTGCGAGAGCAGAGAGAAAGATATTCGCAAAATCGGGGTTGATTGTGCCGGCTGGGTTGGGGATCTCGTAGTCAGAGCGCGGGAAATATTGTTTGACAAGCTCTATAGACAGTGACTCTCTACGTGTGTGGTAGTCGATGATACAGAGGGCTGGGGTATAACCAGCTTGGATTAAATCCATAGAGACGACGTCGCCTATCGCGATGATAGTTTGAGAGACTGGTAAGTCTTTGATGTATTGAATGACGGGGCCGAGGGGAGTCTGGAGAGTTGGTCGCAAACTGGCTGGTAAGTGATAGGATTTTTTTTGCAGGAAAAACTGGAGGTAGGATGCGCCGTCATGATTAATTTCGCCTGCGCGGATGCGACTAGAACTAATGATTTGGCCATCATCTGCTTTGACGTGAGGCACAACAATAATCTTTAATGGTGGTAAATCTAAGGTGGTACGTTTTTTATTTATTAAATCGGCATTTTGCGCTGTTGAGCTGGTGACAAAAATTGTCTCAATACTTTTGTCAATTAAAGTGGTGCCATAGATGTCGTGGATTGGTATTAGAGTAAAGCGACCCGATAACCCGCTTTTATTTAGGAACGTAGATATATTTTTGATACGTAGGGCGTATGATTCGATAGAATTGCTATATGATTTTGCGTTTGAAAAGGGAGTTTCTACGATGCCGATCGTGACATGGAGAGAATTTTCAAATGCTGCTTTGATAAATGTTTCGTGACCAATGTGAAAGTGGTCAAAGGTTCCACCCAGAATCGCGGAGTTGTAAATGTAAGACATAAAATGCTATTTGGGCGAGCAGGTGTAGGTGAATTCCATTTGCTGAGTAGACTCATTTACCTTGTTGTCTACCTTGAATTTGCAGAGTTTTTCTTTGCCTTTGACCACACTTTGACAGCCAGTATAACCGTCTTTGTTTGAGTATTTGCTACACTGATTTGAACCGGCCTCATTTACTGTAAGGGATGATTTGCCAGTGAATTTGCCAGATCCCACCACAACCGCGATGATTGCTACTACAGCAACTAAAATATATATTACAGTTTTGTTCATGTGTTAAGGATAGCAGGTTTTAAATATGGAGTCTAGAGATGGCGGAGTCGATAATCTTGCGCATCATTTGTGGGAAAGTAAGTCCAGCAGCGTGTCCAGCAATAGTGAAGAAACTAGATTCATTGATGTCCGACATGAGCCCTGGGGAGTGATTGATCTCCATCACAGATACTTTGTCCGCACTACCCAAACGTAGATCTACACGGCCAAAATCCAGACAGCCAATTGCACGATATGCAGCAAGAGCAGTCTTTTTGATTTCACCTTCTAATTTTTTGGTGAGTATGGCAGGGCAAATGGTTTGGTATAAGACGGATGTGGCCTGCGTGGAAATGATCAAAGGTGCCACCAAGGGGAGCTGCGATAGTGGTACGACATGGTTATGGTTTGAGTTCTAATTTTTGGAACCAGCTCGCACGATACATTTTGGCAATCACTGCATAGACTGCTATGTCTAGCCAACTATCGTCGATAGATTCGTTTTCGGGGTGATCAGCCTTGGACATCAGGAGATTCTTGAGGCGTTCGATTTTTTCGGTGGTACGAAAAGCGATGCCCAGCTCACCGTTGGCCAAGATATTACCTTTGCCGTAGTCTTTGTTTTTTTTTGATAAAAGTGGCGAGCATTTCTTTACAAATTGTCTCAAAAGCTTCATCTAATGTTTTGGGATCTGTCATATACTTACTCCACTATCTTAGATAATAGATAGATTATGACAGATTTTTAGCGGCTTTGATCAAATCAGCAACAATTATTTTTTTCATTTGGCGCATCGTCGCCATGACCCGCCCTGATTTGGCGGGGTCGGGGTCGCTCAAGAGATCTCCCAGTTGCTTGGGGATGATTTGCCAGGAGAGACCATATTTGTCCTTGAGCCAACCACATTGGGGATCGCTACCTCCATCACTCATGAGTTTGTCCCAGTACAG
Source organism: Microgenomates group bacterium (assembly GCA_049286965.1). Classification (GTDB taxonomy): domain Bacteria; phylum Patescibacteriota; class Microgenomatia; order UBA1400; family UBA12108; genus CAJAUT01. Next base: position 14,515 of record JBAQEX010000075.1, read on the forward strand.
ATCGACTTCGGCCTGGTCCTCACAGTCGACGAAAAAAGAGAAAGCGGGAGAGTGTTTGTATTCTGGTCCACCGTTTAGCGCCATGATGGTTTGACCAGCGATTTCAAAGGTAGTAAACATGGGGTTTGAATTTAAGGTTTTACCACCGGGGAAAATACTGACATAGTATTTGGCGGCTTCGCCAGCTTCTTTATCAAACCATAAAAACGGAGTAATTTTGGTCATAAACTCAATATAAAATGGTATGACTATGTTGTCAAGTGTGGGTGAGTTTATATCCTATAATTTGCACAGTGAGGAAGAGTGTGATATACTGGCTTTAGTTAATTTACATGACGCAACTAATAGGCGTGAGATTTGGACTAATTTTATTTCTGGTTCGGGTCTTTCCTAATTTATAAGATGTGTCGAAGGAAAAATAATATGTCGCAACAGCGAAGCTGGTTTGGTGGATCCAAACCCAATTATAGGAGTGCAGGGCGCGGCCGTGCCGGAGGTAACAAGATCAAGTATATGTCTGTTTCACCAGCCATGCTGATCAAAAAAGCCACCCCAATAGAAACTAGAGTCTATACACCTACTCACAAGTTTATCGATTTCCCCCTGGATCCACAAATCCAAAAAAATATCGCTCACAAGGGTTATGTAAATCCTACCCCGATCCAGGACCAGATCATACCGACGATTTTGGAAAATAAAGATGTGATCGGACTAGCCTCAACGGGGACGGGTAAAACTGCCGCATTCCTCTTGCCGCTCATTGACAAGATTGTGAAACATCCAGGGCAAAAGGTGCTGATTGTGACCCCAACCCGTGAACTCGCCGTACAAATAATGGAAGAGGGCAGAGCCTTCTCATTTGGAACCAGAACGTTCTTCACTATTTGTATCGGAGGGGTTGATATCGGCCGCCAAGTGCGGGAGTTGCGTCGCAACCCACAGTTTGTGGTAGGGACACCAGGCCGACTACGCGATTTGTCTGAGCGGCGCGAGCTCAAACTTTATGAGTACCGCACGATCGTACTGGATGAAGTAGACCGGATGCTCGACATGGGATTTGTCAATGAAATGCGCGATTTGGTGGCGCAATTGCCCCCAGAACGCCACTCATTATTTTTCTCGGCTACCATGTCGGATAAAGCTCGGATCATTGCCCGTGAATTTTTGCATGAGCCAGTCACGATCGAAGTCGAAAAACAGCGCGCAAGCGAAAATATCGATCAGGATATCGTGAAACTCAACGGCCGCAACAAGGTAGAAGTACTCCACGAGATGTTGATCCGCCCTGAGTTTGAGAAAGTGCTCCTATTTGGGCGCACCAAGCACGGTATGGAAAAGCTGACGATGGAACTAGAAAAGCGCGGATTTGCCGCGACCTCGATCCACGGCAACAAGTCGCAATCGCAAAGACAGCGGGCGCTCCAAGCTTTTAAAAACAACCAAGTTCAGATCCTACTAGCCACTGATGTGGCGGCTCGAGGACTAGATATCGATAGCGTGTCCCACGTGATCAACTGGGAACTACCTGAGACTTATGATGACTATATCCATAGGATAGGTCGCACGGGTAGAGCTGATAAAGCTGGATGTGCACTGACTTTTATTGATTAGCAATAAAAACCCCGCTTTCGCGGGGTTTTTACTTTGAATAAGAGCTTCGTTTTAGTTAGATTTTCTAACTTCGATTTTTGTGATAGTGAGAGAGCCGTCGACGTTTTTGAAACCTTTATATTCTGATTTCTGACCTACCTCGAGCGAGGATAAGTGGTCGTTGTAGCGAATTGTGGTGGTGGGGGTGATATACAGCTTGACGCTGCCTACCATGACTCCGCCATCAAAAGTTGCGCTGATCACACCCTTGCCCTCTACTTTGATCCCAGTCACGATAGGTGAGGGAGTAGGACTTGGGGTTGGTGTTGGGGTTGGAGTTGGGGTAGGAGTTGGAGTAGGTGTTGGGGTTGGAGTGACCGGGGTCACGTCCAGCATATGAAAGGCATTGTCACAGATTCCAAATTCGTTCATGACAATCTGCCCATTAAAGAATGGGTGACCTGGTAAATAAACTCCGTTTAAACTGGAGTCGCACACACTGGGGACTATCCATCCTCTATCGGCAGCTGTGAGACTAATGGTATAGGTGTTCCCTGGGACTAGCTGGACTCCTGCTGCATCAAAATTGACATCTTGATAGCCAGCTGTGGAGGTACTCACGTTTATTTTAGTACTGTGGAGCAAATTGGATGCACCCAGTCCCTCTCCAGCGTAGAGATTGGCCGTGAGCTGGCTGAGGGGGGAGTTTGGGGCACCGATGGCGGCTGATGAGGGATTGTATGACACATAAAATCCGCCAGTTACTTGCGACCCAGTTGCGACAAAGGATTGACCTAACTCACCATTCGCCCAGATTTCGTGAGCACCATAAGTTGGTCTTGTTGGAAATACAACGAGGTCGGCAGCTTTGACGAGGGGAGTATTAAATAATGGGATGGCTGCTACGCACAGAGCCGTAGCAATTTTTAATGATTTGTTTGACATACTTTTTTTCCTTTTTTATAAATATTTAAATAACTAACATGAATAATAGCAAGTTGTACATTAAGATAGGATTAAGAAAGTGAAACTGTATAATGTGCTCTTATGCAAACAAAATTGGTCAGGGATGGTTACGACAAAATTGCTGCCAAGTATTTAGCACATAGAGATAAACTCAAGAGCGCCAAGTATATCCAGCAACTACTCAAATATTTGCCAAAGCAATCTCTAGTACTGGATTTGGGATGTGGGGCGGGGATTCCCGTTGATGACATACTACTAAAGGCGGGACACAGCGTAATTGGACTAGATATCTCTAGTGAACAAATCAAGTTAGCCAGAAAATACTGCAAGGGCGGAGAGTACAGCGTACGAGATATCTCGGATTTGAAGGCGGGAGAGTACCAGGTACAATCCGTGATTTCTTTTTATACCTTGTTTCATATCCCCAAAGATCGACAGTTAAAAATGCTCAAAACTATCGCAAGTTTTTTATCCCCCAAGGGGATGTTGCTGATCACTATGGGAGATAGAGCATTTGAGGGAGAGCACACTCTGTACGGGGCTCCTATGTGGTCTAGCCAGTACGGGACAAAAGAAAACAGGACTTTGGTGGAAGCGGCTGGGTTTAGAATCTTGATAGATGAGGTTGATACTAGTGGCGCTGAGCGACATCAGATCATAATGGGAGAAAAATTGTGATAGCTGCTATTGCAAAGTTGCATATCCGTGCACTGCCCCACACCCTGAGCTCGAGGATGGGAGTATTGTTTGTGGCGGCCTTGTACGGAGTGGTGTATATCATTGGACAGATTGAGGTAGTTAAAAAGAACGGGGAAATAGTAGGGGCGATGGCAAGGATAGGTAGGTTGATCGTGACGCTAGTTGTCGACCCAGAGCGCCAACGGAAGGGGATAGGGAGAGAACTGATAGATAGGACCAAAGGCAGGCAATACGTATATACAGAAACTTGTACTTGCGAGTTTTATAAAAAAATGGGATTTGAAGAAATGTTTAGACTTGGGAAGATAATATTTTTATGCAGAAAATAATTTTGAAGTGGTGGAAAGTAAGCATATTTTTGATGCTTGGAGCGATTTATTTTTGGGGCGTCAAAAACATGTATTTCCATCAGGATGACTTGGATTGGTTTATGATGGCAAATAGGCCATTTTGGCAGGTGATAGCCGCGCCTTTATCTGACCACATCAACTATATATTTAGAGTGTTGCTGAAGGTCGAGTGGGACAATTTCCACTTGTTTTTCCCTGGTTATTTAGCTGTGTCGGTACTGCTGCATACAGGGGTGATTGCCCTACTTTATCAACTGGTCAAATTGACCACTGGCAGGCGAGATTTGGCAGTATACAGTGCGCTTTTGTTCACGATAAATACCAATTGGACCGAGGTGGTGCTGTGGAGCTCGGGCCAAACGATCTCGATATCGGCGTTGTTTGTGCTGCTGGCGCTACAGAGCGTATGGAAAGCCAAAAATAGGAGTATTTGGATATTTTTATCTAGTTTTACCTCGGCTCTGGCACTGGGCATGATCCCGGCAACTTTGTTAACTGATGGCATTGATTACAAAAAAAGGAAGTTGTACCGAGTCGGATTTGCCATGATTTTGATCTCGGCCATAGTTTTGTTATTTTACAAATTTGTAGCTACTGATGGTACTCAAATTGAGTATTCACTTGCCTGGGGGGTAAGAGTAATTGAGGTGATGGTGCTTGGAGTAGTAAATACTGTGATTGGGAGACTAGTGATCCCATTTGATAAATATGAAACCATACGGATAATCTTGGTGAGTCTCCTGTTGGGATACGGCCTATGGAGATATAGAGATAAAATCTTCAAATTACTTAAAGATAAATGGAGCGTGTTTTTGTTGATGCAATTATTTTTTTACTATTTGATTGTCGCGATCGGGCGCTCGCAGTACGGAGTGGGGATCATGCGGGCAGAGCGATATAGTTACATCGGATTGGCTTTAGTATTGTTACTTATAGCAAGGATTATTAGGAATTGGCAGACCCGCAAGTGGGCGTGGATAGTGCCGTGCTTGGTGATTCTGCAGATGATTGGGTTGTATAGGAGAGCACAAGACTACATTGTGAGGCCGCAATTACTGAGAGGGGTTGTGCAGGAAGTACAAAAATCTAGAGTTAACGTAAATCCAGAATCATATTTACCCTACGAAATTTTGAATGATGAAAGACTCAAATATTCTGATTTGATCAAATTGATAGACGATTGACCGATGCCCCTATCTCTGGCATGATGAGATTATGTCGCAGCAAGATGCCCAAGATTTGAACCAGATGATGGCTGGTAATCCCGAAGTGATGATAGCTTCGCCAAACAAGCTAAAATTTTTGTGGGTGGTACTGGCGTGCGTGGCTCTGGGGGTGGGACTAGGAGTGGTCGTATACCAACAGTCGATCAAGGCACCTGTTGCGCCCGTGAAACAACCTCCAAAAGCAACAGTAGCGCCGACCCCAACACCGATCCCGTCGCCTGTTTTGCCTGAAACTAATGTGGTGACCGAGCTGCCAAATACGATGACATTCCCCAAAACGGGCAAGATCCGCGTATTTTCAAACCTGAACAATATCCAGCTTGTGGTCACGATCGAGACCGCTGGTCAAACCAAGACACTGACCTTGCCTGGTAGGACGATAAATGCAGCCAATCTCATGAACTATAGTGATTCTAGTTTTGATGTCACCGCACAAAGTACGGGGACGATAAAAGTCTATCAAGATAGTACTGCTGGGTCGAAGATGCTTGGGTGGCGGCTCCCCATTGATGATAAAAAATGCGGGGCAAATAAACAAGGTTTTTTGGAAATTGCCAATTTGATTGCTTGGGCGCAAACCCACTTAGCAACCGGAGAAACCATTTTTGCGAAACAATGCTGGGCGGATGCAAAAGCAGAGGGGGACCCCACGCCGTATGATTTTAACGACTTTTTCTTGGCTTGGAGCTACGCGGGGACGACTACTACCGCTCCTAGTCCGAGTGCGAGTGCGACCCCATCTCTCACGCCCAGTCCCACCCCCTCGGCTACTCCCACGTCATCGCCGAGCTTGTCACCATCGCCTTCGCCTAGCCTGGCCGCGAGTCCAACACCCACACCTACTCCTACACCGACTCCGTCAGCGCGGGCGGCAATGCCTGATACAACGGATGGAGTGCCAGTGACAGGAATATTTGAGATCACAGCAGGGACGGTGAGCGCGGGAATTGTATTTTTGGTCCTGGGACTAGTGGGATTACTAGCATTGTAACTTGACAGTTCGGGTAGTATTCGGTTTAATTAAATCATGGCAAAGAGTCATGAGAGATTGTTGGCGAGAGAGCTCAGGAGAGAGGGTAAAAGTATCCGGGAGATTGCAAGGCAATTGAGTGTTTCTAAAGGTAGTGCTAGTTTATGGTGTCGGGATATCATTTTAAGTAAATCTCAGGTGGAAAAATTACTCGAACAGGAACACAAAGGGAATGCTGCTGGAAGAATTAAGGCGTGGGAATGGCATAGGGAGGAGAAGCGACTTCGATTTGAGGCTAACCATAAAGCTGGGTATGAGGAAGTTAAAGTGACAAACAAAAATGAACTTTTTTTACTAGGATTAGCTATTTACTGGTCTGAGGGTTCGAAAAATGATGGGAGAGTATTACTGACCAATTCCGACCCACACATGATCCGGTTGTATGTGCGATGGTTGACTGAATGCTTCGGCATTATGTCTAGTCAAATAACGTGCAGAGTGACTATCAACGAGTCGCATTGTGATAGGAGAGAGGAAATAGAACAGTATTGGTCACATATAGTCGGTTTACCTCTGTCTCAGTTTACTAAAACAACTATGATCCACAGTAAGTGGACTAAGTTATATGAGAATCGCAACACTTACTATGGCGTTTTGGCAGTACATGTTCAGAAAAGCACTGATTTGAGTTATCGTGTGATGGGAAGCATAGATCGCTTGAGGGAAGTTGGTGATCTTCATGATAGAATAGGTGAGTTGGCAGGGTAGCTCAGTCGGTAGAGCAGAGTCTTCATAAGGCTAAGGTTCGCGGGTTCGAGCCCCGCCCCTGCTACTTTAAACAAAAAACCACTCATTACTGAGTGGTTTTTTAATGTGTTGCGGGGCTAGGAGTTGAACCCAGCCTGTGAGATTATGAGCCTCACGTGCACCGTACACTACCCCGCGCGTTTTAAAAGTACCTCTTTATTGTACCACCAGACTATAATATCTCAAAATGAAATGTATTAGATAAGATTTTTAAGACAAGTTTTGAGTTTTTGTAGGTCTAATTTGCCGAGCTTTCCGAGAGGTTTTTGAATTGCCATATCATCGATAGTACGAAGATACCAGCTGAGCAAAAGAGATGATTTTTCGAGTCCGTTAGTTGGAGATGGTTCGATGATATACTCAATATTTTTGTGATTGATTTTCAAAATAGAAGTAAGGGGAGAAACAGTAACAAAGCCAGTAACTTGATTGTTAAACATGATTACAGCTGGGCGAAATTTGCGAATTTCCTTACCTAACGAGGGATGAAATTTAACTAGATAAATTTCACCTTGTTTATACTTCATTTTCGCGCTCGGCAATATATGCTTCCATTCGATCGCTATCATATTGCTCCTCCGCGACCCATGCTTCCAGGGTAGGATCTGCGATGCGATGTTTGCGAAGGAGGAGATCCGTGACTGCCTGGGTAAGCAGAGTAGAGCGATCTACATCGGGAAATGCCTTATCTAGCATATCAACTAATTTACCAGGCATTTTGAGTTGAACGCGGCGATTGTTTTTACCTGACAAGGCAAGACTAGCGGAGAGGTCTTGAAGATATTGATAATTAGTTAGTGTTGCTGTGCTCATGTGTACATTTATACACACGGTTTGACAGATTGTCAATAGTTTGATATATTGCACACAATTGAATAAATGCGTTGAGAGGATTTGATTGGGAATCCTTGAGCTGATAGCGCTACTCCCCAAGAGATGTGCTATACGGAGGCGAAACCGTAAAAAGACAGCAACGAGTGTTGCCGAAAGGATAAAGCTCGCAGAGAAAGAGTTTTCTTGCGATTATCCCACCGACTAGGTGGGTTTTTTGTAAGAAATAAATAACAAGGTGGTATCGTCCTCCCGCGTAAGTCGAAGGGCCCTTGTAAATCTATCAATATTTTTTGGTGGGTTTGCAAGGGTTTTTTTTAATGGGTAAGTAGTCCAATGGTTAGGACGCTCGTCTCCAAAACGAGAAATATAGGTTCGAATCCTATCTTTCCCACCTATGAAAAACATAAATGGAAATATTAGCTACCTACTAAACTCACTACTGAGTGAACGATTGGTGGTGCAGAAAACTTTGGGTGTAGCCGATCGTATCGGTGATGGAGCGAGGGTTTTGTATGGCGAAACCTATGATGCATTTGGCATCACCATTGACTCCCTAAAATACTATTTATTCCTGGAGTATTTGGCGAGGATTGCTGGGGAGAAGGTGCATTGTACTGTAGTAGAAGGTGACCTACATTCGGTCATCAATCCGTCGGTTGTGGAAAAGAATTCGCTTATGCGAGAAGGTCGGCGAAGGGTAGGACAGATCAGTAGAATATTTGAAATTTTGAAGATTAAACAGGTGTCTGTGAAGTTGATGAGTGAGTTGTTCAGTGAGAGAAAAGTTATGGACTTGGTGAGTAGAGTCTCGACTTTGGTAAAAGACAGGGTCGACATGCAAGATCAATTGATCCCCACAGTACTACAGAATCGAGTTGCCCAGGAGCGAGAAAGTGGTTTCCGATATGCTGCTGAGGCGATTGGACTGGCCTTGAATTTTGATTTGAAAGTGGGTCCTCCTCGAGAAGAAAACTACGACAAAATAGCTCAGGCGATTGGACAGCAGTTTAGGAGAAAATATAGTTCAATATACTTACGACCGAGTTACTCATTTACTTCTGACTTTTCATTTTATTTGACGCATCCTGAGATTGAAGAATATGGACTTACTCCATACAAAGCAGGGAGTAATAAAATGCAAGATTTGAGGATTGTTCTAGGAGGAACGAGTGAAGAAAAAATAATGGAATTGATGAGTACTTGCTACGTGCCAAGAAAGATTAGCTATGCAAATCCACTAGTAGATTTGGCAAGTATTGTGGTGATGAGTGAACAAATTCGTCGAGATAAAATTGATGCTTTAGAACTTGGAAAACAAATCATAATATTGGTGCAAAACAGAGATAAGTTAACTGTAAAAGTTGTGAAATTGCTGCGGGAGGTTGTATGAAGAAATATTCTAAAGAATACCAGGAAAAGATTGCAATAAAGCAGAGATTGGCGAAGTACTACCTAAGTCAAAGCATTAAAAATGGTTTGAGTGGTATGGAAAAGGTCCTAGCCTATACTCCACTAGAGTATCAACCACTGGCCATGCGACGAGGTCTTGTCGTGGCGCAGATGGGATACGGCGATATTCTGGCTTTGGTAGCACAACATAAAGCTTTTACAGTGGTATCTGGACTCAACCCTTCCTCCCAATTACACCTGGGACACAAAGTGCTTTTTGACATGCTACTGGAATTACAAAAGATGGGTGGAGAACTATTTATCCCTTTAACGGATGATGAAAGTTATGTGGATGGGAAGGTGGAAAAATTAGTGGATGGCACTAGGAACGCTAGGGAAAAAATTATTCCAGTGTTACAAAAAATGGGATTTGATCCAACTAACACTCACTACTTGATCGACACCGAACAAACTGAGCTTTATCAATTTGCGATTGAACTGAGTAGGTATGTGAGTATGGCGGAGCTGACTCATTTGTTCGGGTTAGAGTCACTTGCCAACCCAGGACAAGTGTTTTATCGTGGGTGTGTACAACTAGCCGAGATTTTGATGCCACAACTGCCACAGAATGGGGGGCCGAGACACACGTTAATCCCGGTGGGGATAGACCAACATCCATATATTCTCCTGGCAAGAGATGTGACAAAGAAAATTGGGATGGTACCACCATCAGAGCTGGTACTTAGATTCTTCCCAAGTCTAGCTGATCCAGAGAAGAAGATGTCAAAATCTAGTCCCGAGAGCGCGTTATTTTTGGATGATAATCCTGAATCTATTAAGCGAAAGATAAAAAGGGCATTTACTGGTGCGGTTGGGTCTCTGGAGGATCATAAAATGTTTGGTGGGGTGCCCGAGGCGTGCAGTGTGTTTGCGCTCCAGCAAGCGTTTAATCCGAATGATATAGAAGTGCAATTGTTGTATGACAGATATATAAAAGGGGAGTTGCTAATGGGAGAGTTAAAGGAGAGAACTAGCGAGTTGATGATAGGGGAATTGAGCAGGTTTAGAAGGGAGGGAATATGAGATATTGGCGATGGCGAAAGTAATTTGCATTTAATTATTTTTTGAATTTAAGGAAAAATATGACGAATAAGGAACTATTGCAGTATGGATTCTCAATACTAGTTGCATTGGGTCTCCTAGGTTATCTTGCAAAAGAAGCGCGAGCCGAAGATAAACGGCTCGATACATTGTGTGGAGATGATCGGAGTGGGTGTGTTACAGAAGTAACAACGAGTATAGGTGCGGTTGGAGGGGCATGGGGTGGTATGCTAGTGAGTCATGAAAACGTGGAGTATATTCAGATGACACCGACTCCAATAGCTACACCATAACTATGGATTGTGTTCCCCTTACTAAAATTGTGGGGGAGACACAAAAAATAAATTACAGGTACAATATAAAAATAGGAGATTTATGACAAACACCATGAAGGAAAAAGTATTAAAGCTGTTGGACGAGGCTCAGGTTCGGTACGAGCTGATCAAATTGCCTGAGAATATTTCGCTCGATGTGGCGGAACATATGAAGTTCCATGGCCGGTCCATGAAATACGCGCTGGCTACTATGATTTACTCGACCGAAAAGGGATTTGTGGCAGTGCAGCGGAGGGGGGACACCAAGGTGAGTAGTAAAAAATTGCGGGAGTTTTTGGGGATTAAGCGACTTAGCTTGGCGACTAAGGAAGAACTGTCTCAGCTTGGTTATGAGGTTGGGATGGTTCCGCCTGTTGGGTTTGAGATTCCACTATATGCCGACTCCAAAATGGTCGAACTAGACGAGATTTATTGTGGGGCTGCGGATAATGACTACGGTATGCATACCTCACCTAAAGAGTTATTTAGAGTGAGTAAACCGATAATGGCAAATCTGACTGAATATGATGATCAATATGGAATAAAAAGAGTTTTTTCAGGTACCAGAGCAACCGGGAGACTACACCTGGGGAACTATTTGGGGGCAGTAAAGGGATATATTGAATTGCAAAATAATTCAGATTTTGAGTGCGTTTATATGGCAGTGGACACACACACCATTACTACTCCGTTTGATCCAGAGACTCTCCAATCTGCGACCCGTGACATTATTATGGATTATTTAGCAGCAGGGCTAGATCCTGAGAAAGCAATTATTACCAAGCAGTCCTTGGTCCCCGAGCATACGGAACTTGCGTTCTTGTTTTCGTCAGTAATGAATGTCGCGAGAATGCAGGATTTGCCTACGTTCAAAGACAAGGTGCGTCAACATCCACAAAATGTGACGATGGCACTGCTGAATTACCCGATGCTCATGGCGGCTGACATCTTGATATATAAGGCAAGTTTAGTACCATGTGGACTAGACCAAGAACCCCATTTGGAGGTCACAAGAGAGGTGGCTAGGCGCATGAATCAGGCTTATGGGACTGATTTCCCTGAAGTACAGCGTCACATCACACATGGTGCGTCGGTACCATCTCTTCTTGGTGAAGGGAAAATGAGCAAGAGTGTTGAGGGAAGTTCGATTGGGATTACAGATGATTTAACACTTATTAAGAAAAGACTTTCTGGTGCACCGACAGATAGTGGCAAAGGAGATATCGTACCAAAAGATGGGGGGGTAGCTAATTTGCTTAAATTTGTCGAGATTTTTGAAGGAATAGAAAAAAGAAAAGCGTATGAAAGTTTGTACACAGGCAGTGGAATAAGATACGGAGATTTGAAGGCGGAACTAGCTATAGCAATCGACAAAGAGCTCGCACCAATTCGAGCAAAGAGAAAAGAATTGGAGGCGCAACCAGAGTATGTAGATAAAGTGATCAAAGAGGGGGCGGAGAAGGCGCGAGCGATTGCGAG
>JBAQEX010000076.1:0-8828 GCA_049286965.1 Microgenomates group bacterium
GTACTATAGGACCTATAATAAGTCAATGGATGCCTGGAGGAAAGCGAGAAAGACTGGGTGGGGAGCAAGGGGGCGGGATTTGTACTCTGGGTGGGCCTGGGTGGCCAGGACGAAGGGGTGAATAGACTTGGGTAGTTCGATCATTTCGACAAAGAAATCGTCTGGTGAAGTACCAGAGATCACAAAACCTTTGTCGGTCAATGCTTTACGATATTCGTTGTTGAATTCGTAGCGGTGACGGTGACGCTCGGAAATCTCGGTCGTGCCATAGATACTCTCTGCCAGAGAGTCCTTTTTAAGAATCGTAGGGTAGGCACCGAGCCTCATACTAGCTCCGTTCCCCTTGATGCGCTGATACTTGGGGTCGAATGGGATATCGTGGACGATCGGATACTTCGTGTCTGCATCAATTTCGGTGGAACTGGCGCCCTCTAGCCCTACCACGTCTCTGGCAAACTCGATGGCAGCCAGCTGGAGGCCGTAACAGAGGCCAAGGTAAGGTATTTTGTGTTCCCGGGCATATTTGATGGCCATAATTTTGCCCTCCGTACCTCTGGCTCCCCAGCCGATGGGCACAATGATGGCCCCTACTCCCTCGAGTTGTTTTGTCCCCTCTTGTTCGATGACGGCTGAGTTGATACTGCGGATGTCGAGCTCGATCCCAAGATGAATACTAGCGTGGTCGAGTGCCTCAAAGAGCGCGTGATAACTATCTTTGAGATTGTAATCGCCAGTTTTGAAATATTTACCCACGATGGCGAGCGTAAGCTTTTTATCTTTTTTGGCTAGGGCCTTTTTGACAAAACTCTCCCAGGGAGCTAATTTGGATGAGCGATCCGATAAACCAAGTTTTTCGAGGATTTTGGCGTCGAAGCGCTGGGCGTGAAAATTGAGGGGTACCTGATAAATACTTTTTAAATCTTGATTCATAATAATATCTTCTTCGTGCATATTGCAAAAGAGAGCCAGGCGATCACGACGGCGTGCGTCCAAATCCCCTTCGGTACGAGCCACGAGGAAGTCGGGCTGGATAGACATGGCGTTGAGCTGCTTGACGGAGAGCTGGGTGGGCTTGGTCTTGGGTTCGCCGATGTGGGCAGGAGTGGGGAGGTAAGAGACGTGGACGTGAACGACCGTATCTTTTTCCCGCAGCTTCATGATGCGAGAGGACTCGTAATAAAGGACATTTTGGTATTCCCCGGCGGTACCACCTAGCTCGACTAGACAAATCTCGGCTTTGTCGACCTCGGCCGCGTGTTTGATCTTGCGGATAATCTCGTCGGTGACGTGAGGGATGGCTTCGATATCTTCCCCGCCGTAGCCATTGTCGCGTTCACGATCGATGACAGCCTTGTAAATCTGACCCATGGTGATGAAATTGTGAGACCCTAGATTTTTACCCAAGAAACGCTCGTAGTTGCCCAGGTCCATGTCGGTTTCGGTGCCGTCTTCGCATAGGAAAGCGTCGCCGTGTTCGAGGGGATTGATGAGGCCAGAGTCGATGTTTAAATAGTTTTCGCATTTGACCACGGTGACGGCGTAGCCTTTGGCTTGAAGTAACATGGCGATGGAGGAAGTAGTGATACCTTTACCTAGAGAGGACAAAACACCACCAGAAACGAAAATGTATTTGGGATTTTTGAGCGGCATAGGCTATTCTACTATAAACCTACACGCGATTACAAATATTTCTTGTTTTTTTTGTAGATAACCGTCGAGTGGTCAGCTTTATTTGCTTGCAAAACTTCTGGTAACCAATCATGAGATGTAAGTAATGTTTCAATCGCTTGTCTTATTTCTCTTTTACTAGCATTTAGTAAACTTCCGTCATATCGTACTACTTCATTTTGCATGCCTTCATGTAAAGCTTTATGTACCTTGAGTTTTTCTTCTAATTCAATATGTAGTTCTCGGTGAGTATTAACTGAGTCTGTAACTCTGTCTTTGATACTACTTACGCTTTCTACTTTGCCGCCGCCAGATTTTAAACTTTTTATGTTGACTTGTCTAAAATCTAACAAGCTTTGTATATGTCGATTTACTTTTCCCTGGGGGATCATGTGGGCACGCTCGGTAGTGGGTAAGAATCCGTGAGTAAGTTGTTCGCCGAGTAGTACCATAAGGTTATCTCCTATAGTTTTTTACTATTTTAATGATAGCTTATGTGTCAAGAGACAATTAAAGAATTTGAGAGGAGGGAGTGGCGGAGTTATCGAAATTGGCGTAGAGGTCGGTGCCGTAGTCGCCAGTGCCAACAAAGACTGACTCTCCGCGCAGGATTTTTTCGAGTGGTAGGCAATGCTTGCAACCGGACTCGCCCTCTGGACATTTAAAGCGCTCGAGAGAGCGGGCGAGCTTGATTTCTTTACCTATTTTGAGGACCAATTCCTTGGATTTGTCCAGATCGGGGAGACTTTTACTAACCGGCAAATCGTCCCGCCCTATGTACCAGTAGCTAGCTTTTTTGACCTGGTGAGTTTGGCAGTTGTGGGCCAAAAGATAATAAATGGGAAGCTGGAGCGAATCGACTGACTCTTCCCCTACCCCGGTTTTAAAATCAATGATGCTGACCGAGTCGTCTGATTCGTCATACTCGAGCCAGTCGAGCTTCCCACATAGGATCAGATTGTCTTCTTCACTGATCCAGTAATAGGGTAAATCCATTTTGATTTTGACTGCCTTGGCTGACAAAGGACCTGGATGCTCCATAACCCGCCTGAGCATGTCCTCGCCACGATGTTTGTAGTTATCCTCTGCTTCTTGACTATCAAACCCACCTAGTTGACCATGGAATTTGGGCCAGATTTTGGCAAATTTTTCAATCAGGGAAACTTTGAAACGATCTGCAGTGGGTAAAACAGAGAGTGACTCTAGTACTTCGTGCACTGCTGAGCCCAGGGACATGCTGGGCGTGATCAAACTGACTTTATGGCCCGTGATGGGGTCACGATAGATGCTTGCGAGGTAGTAGGCACGGGGGCAATGTTTGAAGTTGGAGATACTGGAATGTGAGAGCCAGACAGCGGTGAATTTGTCCATGATATTATTATAGCAATGAAAAAGTTTAAATTGCTGATATACCGTTTTTATACTAGTTTTGCCTGGAAAATGCTAGTTGCTTCATATTTGATTGCAATTGTGGGAGGATTATCCCTTTTTAGCTACCAGCAACTAGGTGCACAGAAAGCATTGATCGCTCAGGTGGGTGATAGCGAGAAAGTAGTCTCTGAGCTGAGCGAGGTGGCCAAGCAGTATGAAAGCCTTAAAGCAGATGATCAAGTCAAGAAGAACGAGGCGCTAACTGAGGTGATCGATAATATCCAAAAGACGTATGAAGAGGGTGCCAAATTGTTTGAGGATCGGGCGGACCTAGCGATTACGACCGGAAAAGTTGCTACAGTAGATAAAGAATTGGCCAAGTTTTTGAGTTTGCTGGGCGCGCAAAAATGGGTCGAAGCGAGTGATCAAGCTAAAAAAGTAAGAGCTGATATAAATAAAATTATTGCAGCAAATATACCAAAAGTGACCGTGCCTGCTACCTCGACCGCTAGTAATGCGCTGCCAGGGAGCGGATATAGTAGGCAAAGAGTGAGTACGAGCCGAGGAGAATTTGTCGTCTCAATGGTGTCTGCACCTGGGGCTAGGGTGATAGTAGAGACGGCCTCCGACTCTGATTGTAGTGATAATTGTCCGACCAAAACTCTAGCTGAGCATGTAGCAGCCAGTGGAGGATTTGCCGGGATCAACGGGGCGTACTTTTGCCCACCAGACTACCCTAGGTGTCAGGGTAAAACCAATACTTTTGATACGCTCGCGGTCAACGGGCGCAGCAAAGCCGTGCTAAACCGAGCCAACAATGTGTATTCTGTCGTCCCACTCATGGCTGCCTATGGTAATAACTTGAGCTTTTATGACCAGACTGTGCAGTGGGGAGTAGATACCAGTAGTACCGGCGCACTAGCCAATCACCCACGCCTCGTGAGGGACGGCAGCACCGCTACAGGTGACGATAGTGGCAAAGGGGTGAGAGGATTTATCGGGAAGAAAGACAACACCATCGTGATTGGACATGTTTATTCGGCCTCGCTGCAAGATACAGCAGAAGTACTAGTGACACTCGGAGTCCAGAACGCGTTGAATTTGGATGGTGGTGGCTCTACCGCCTTGTGGTTTGAGGGATCATACAAGGCAGGGCCTGGACGATCACTCCCTACGGCAATTGTGCTAGTCCGTTAGTTACTTTCGGAAAATATTCCACGGCCATCGCAGCCAAGAGTGATATAAATGGAATTGCGGTAATTCCTAAAAATAGATAGGGTTTTAACTTTTCAACATAAAGTGAAAAAGTTTCTTTTTCATTCTCCATGCCTAATATGTCGCAAAAGTGACCTCATTTCATTCGATTTGGGATAGTACTTGTTGACCATGTCCCAAAACCGCTTGCCGTGCCCTTTCCAGCGCAAATGAGCGAGCTCGTGGACTACCACGTACGACACAGCATCCGGCTCTGCATAGCAAAGTGCCAAGTTGAATGAGAGGATGCCTGAGGGGGCGCAAGTGCCCCAGTAGGTTTTGACGCGCGTGAATCTAACTCCAGCGTGCTTAAGCCCCATCAATTTAGAGTATTTTGTGAGTTGTTTGTGGATAAATAGCTTTAGTTCATCTTCTGTAAAATGCTCTACTTTTGGCGAAACTGGTTTTTGCATTTCTTTGATTCTTTTTGCAACCCAACGGGACTTTTCGTTTACAAAACGATCTATGAGGAATTTGGGCATGAGATACGGTGCGCGGGCAATTAGCACCCCGTCTTTACTTACCTGGAGTGATAAAGTCCTCTTGTGGGCGCGAATGAGGGTGTAGTCCATAATCCTTGATTGTATATCACTTGCCGAAGGCTATCGCATCCCTAACGTGGTTTTGAGATCCAATCATAGAGCCGTAGGAGAGTGTGTACTCTCCCCATTTGTCGTTGATTTGGTCTTGGGTGGTAGCGAGAGATTTTTCTTTGACTAGATCTCTCAGACAACTAAGCTGACCGTTATCCTGTTCTAAACCAAAAAAGGTCACGGCGATTTTCTTCACTTTTTTGCAAGGTTCGTAACCTTGTAAAAGGTCGAGGGCGGAATCTAGGAGTTCGTGATCGCTAAAGATGGAGTGATGAAACTGATGACCAGCGTGCCATGAGGTGCCGTCACCGAAGCGCAGAGCGAGGTGAGCCCCGCTGGCAGAGAAACCGCTAGTACGCAGACGCCTCGCGGCTTTGGCTACGAGCTTGGCCAGGATTGGTCGCCAATCATCTAAATCCATAGGGTGAGGCAGCACATAAGACTGGCCAAATGATTTTTGATCATCTACCCGCCCCGTAAACGGGTCGAGGCAAGCCTCGTAGCCTCGCAGACGTGTATACCAATATTGGCCGAGGACTGATTGGAATGCTTGTTTGAGAGTCTGGAGATCGGAGCGGTAAAACTGAGTTGGGGTAAAAATGCCGACGCGGTGGAGACGAGCTTCGTTGCGGATATTGATACCACAAAAATCTTTAAGAGAAATATTTTGGTAAATATCCTGAAAATTGTTGCGGTCTATGATGTCAAACCCGTCGGGTTTGTGGAGACCTGAGGCGAGTTTGGCGAGGACTTGGTTGGTGGAGACTCCGATAGAGACGCGCAGGTAATCGCCGATTTTTGACTTGATGCGAAATTTGATGTCATGAGACAGGCCTTCAAGGTGAGACCTCGTAGGCGCCTGCCGGGAGACTCCCGGAAGGGTCAGGACGAATTCGTCGATGGATTTGGGGATGATGTGATCTGAATAATCATCTAATAATTTGGCGAATTTGACATGGACCTCCCTGTATTTGTCTGGGTCGGCTACACGTGCGATGAGCCATGGGCAGAGATCTTTGCCTTCTTTGAGATTCATCCCGGTTTTGATACCCCAGAGTTTGGCTTCTACACTTGGGGCTAAGATGCAGCCGTAGGGAGCATCGGAATGGACTACAACAATGGGCTTATCTCGCAAGAGCGGATTGGCTTGCTGTTCGACACTAGCAAAGCAAGAGTTGAGATCGATGTGCATGACTCGCGGAAGAGTTGGGTTAAACACTCCCGGAGTGTGGGCGCCCTTCACTCCGGGAGTGTCGGGATCAATCGGGCAGGCCATCGGAAACCTCCTCGAGGGTCCAGCTGAGATTGTCGGCGTTTAGATTGAGGCGGAAAAAGAGATTGCCACCAACTACCGAAAAAATGTGGTGGCGAGTGAGACCATCGCGATAGGTATGGCGCAGGCCGACTTGGGAAACGGAGTATTCATGATGACCCCAAATGAGGGAGAGCGGGCGCACGGCACGATTTTGGGCGTTGTAGGTTGTGACTACAGAAACTGGTTCGGATATTCTTTGGATCATGCCTCTACTATATAACCGAAGCTAGTACGAAGTCAATCTATTATTGACCTGGATGTTAAAATAATATTATGATCGCACATCGATTAGAGAACATAATAGATAGAAGAGACTTGAGTCACGCTAGAGTTGATGCAATTGCTGCAGAAACTGCAGCTGCTTATTCACTGCTTGTGATATCTGTTAATCCATTGGTCGGAGGGTTGTTGGTGCTGGCTGAGTTGAGCCTTGCCTATTATGGGATTAAACGAGCAGTGAGAGCACAAAAAAATTTAAGTGAGCGGATAGTTTAAATCCCAATTATTCTTTAATAGCAGAGATGTTCAGTAGAGCAGATATTTCTAATCGTAACTTTTTAGTCAAATTGATCCCAAATGGAAGAGCGAGTTCGCGAGAATCGTGAGCATTTTGGAAAACCAAAGTGATGTGGTCGTCCCCTTTGTTGTCTTGCAGCAACTTGTTGAGGGCCAGAAGCGTGGGCTTACTCGTACCTTTGGGAACATGAATTGTATTGGGATCAGACACACCCGGTGTGTGGGCACCCTTCACACCGGGTGTGAGGGGATCAAGTCCGTCGTCTGCCACCTGTTCGATGGTATCTACAATAAATGACAACCTATCTTCCCTCTCCTCCACTTTGCCCTTTACTATCACCACGCTATTGGGGATGAGAAAAGATTTAACCAAAGAATAGGTTTTGGGGAAAACCACGGCCTCGATCTCTCCTGTTTCGTCGGTAAGCAAGAGGAAGGCCATCTCCTGTTGCTTGGTCTTGGTCACTACCGTTCTAGCAGTTTTAATAATGGCTGCCACTGTGATCTTTTGATCTTTGTAATCAGATATCTCAGATAGTGGTTTGCACCAGTCGGTACGAGCTTTTTTTAATAGTTTTTGGCTAGGGTGTTCGCGCAGGTAGATACCCAAAAGCTCTCGCTCCATCTCCATGAGCTGCCTATTGCTAAACTCTTCTTTGGTGGACTTCCAGTCATCGACTATCGAGACCTCCTCTTGGATGAGTCCGTCAAATAGCCCCCCTTGGTTGCTATCTTTTTCTGCACCGGTTTTGCCGACTTTGGTGCGGACATTGTCGATTTCGTCTAGGATCACGGCCCGTTTGCCAAAGGCATCAAACGAACCGACTTTGATGAGACTTTCGAGCACTTTTTTGTTGGCTTTTTGGGTATCGACCCGAGCGATAAAGTCGGTAAAGCTCTTATAATCCCCTCCTCCTGTGCGTTCGACCAAGATATTGTCGATGGCGGCCGTACCGACGTTTTTGATGGCGGTAAAGCCAAAACGAATTGCCTTGCCTTCAAGCGATGATTTGTCATTTTCGATCTTGAAATCGGTATCGGATTTGTTGATATCGGGAGGTAAGACTTTGACGCCCATGGTGCGACACTCTTCGAGGGACAAGGCCATCTTGTCTTCCCGTCCTGACTCGGCGGACATGAGGGCGGTCATGTACTCGACGGGATAATGAGATTTGAGATAGGCTGTCTGGTAGGCGATCATGGCGTAAGAGGTAGCGTGGGCTTTGTTGAAACCGTATCCTGCGAAACGCTCGATAAAGGACCAAACCTTTTCGGCAAGTGCCTGGGAATATTTCAAATTTACGGCCTGGGAAATGAATTTTTTGTGCTCTTTGTTCATGGTCTCGATCGATTTTTTGCCCATGGCGCGGCGCAAGATATCGGCTTCGCCCAAGGAATATCCCGCCATGACGTTGGCAATCTTTAGCACCTGCTCTTGGTAGACCGCAATGCCGTAGGTCTCGGCCAAAATAGGCTTTAAATCAGGATGTAGATAGGCAATACTGTCTGGCTCTAGCTTGCCTTTGACAAACTCGGGAATCAGGGCCATGGGGCCAGGGCGGTAGAGCGCGATCAAAGCGACAATATCGCCAAAAACGTCGGGCTTGAGCTGCTTGGCTAATCTACGCATGCCAGGCGACTCCATTTGGAACACACCCGTGGTCTCGCCCCGCGACAGCATTTCAAATACTTTGGTATCATCAAGCGGGAGACCAGAGAGGTCGATAGTGTGGCCTTTGGCGCGGATTAAATTGATGGCATTTTGCAAAATGGTGAGGTTGCGTAGGCCCAGGAAATCCATTTTGAGCAGGCCGATGGCATCGGGTTTGACGTTTAAATCAATTGAGTACATGTCGTACTGGGTCGTGATCTTGCCCACTTTGGCATCCCGTTGGACCGGCGTGTAGTTGGTGAGGGGAGCATCGGCGATGATCACCGCAGCCGCGTGGGTACTAGAGTGGCGTGCCACCCCTTCGACCCGTTTGGCCAGATCGAGTAGTTCCTTGTATTTGGGATTTTTGTAGAGGTCCTGGAGCTCGGGGACAGTGGTCAAGGCTTCATCGATGCTTGAGCCCAGGGGGATGAGTTTGGCTAGGAGATCGGGGTCGGAG
>JBAQEX010000077.1:0-3265 GCA_049286965.1 Microgenomates group bacterium
CCACCGTTTCGTCCGATCCCAAACAGCTGCATATTTTCACAAATATGCCGCCTATTATTTTTGCACTGGAAACATTTCCCGCAAAATATATGTGTTTCAGACGACACCAAATCTCCCACCTTGATCCCTGCCTCGTCTTTAGACGGGTCACCATTGATCTCAAGTACCTCGCCCAGTACTTCATGTCCTATCACCACGGGAGGCTTGATGTGATCGGCTGCCCAGGGAGTCCAGTCATAAATCCCAATATCGGTCCCGCAAATCGAAGCCGATTTAACCTTGATGAGCAATTCACCTTTTTCGGGCTTTGGGATTGGGATCTGTTTTAGTGTCACGCCAGGCATTGCCTTCTCTTTTACTACTGCCAGCATCGTTTGATCCATAAGAGAATATTGTAGCAAAAAATAATATATGCTAATATAGCACTCGCACACGTTTACTGCTAAATAATTAATTTATAGGAGGAGCTATGCAACTAGATCCAAAAAAATTGACCCCCATGGCAGGCTACGTTTTAGTCGAGCCCACCGCCAAGCAAACCCAAACCGCAGGAGGCATTTATTTGCCAGATAACGCCAGTGACAAACCTCAGGCTGGTACTGTCATCGCCGTTGGCAATTCTATCTGGGAGAGTGGGGTCAAAGAGCTCAAGAGTCCGGTCATTGTGGGTGATCAAGTAGTGTATAAAAAATGGGGTGGTAACGACGTCAAAATGAACGGGGTTGAATATCAATTTCTCAAATTCGAAGACATACTAGCAGTAATTAAATAAGGAGCTCAATATATGACAGCAAAGCAAATAATCTATGGCGATGACGCTCGTCAAAAACTCTTATCCGGTGTCAATAAACTTGCCGCCGCGGTTGTTACCACCCTCGGTCCTCGTGGGCGCAATGTCGCCATCGACAAGAAATGGGGTGCTCCCAACATCATCCACGACGGAGTCTCCGTTGCCAAAGAAATCGAACTCGAAGACGCCTTTGAAAATATGGGTGCCCAGCTTGTTAAAGAAGCCGCCAGTAAAACCAACGACGCAGCCGGCGACGGTACCACTACCGCCACCTTGCTTGCCCAACAACTAGTGTCTGCTGGTATGAAAAACGTGACCGCCGGGAGTAACCCCATGCTCATGAAAAAGGGCATCGATCGTGCCGTTGAAGCAGTTGTGGCAGAACTCAAGAGAGTCAAAACCAATGTCAAAAAAGAAGATTGGGTCAAAGTGGCCACCATCTCAGCCCAAAACGAAAATATCGGCAAAAAAATTGCCGAAGCTTTATCCCTCGTAGGCAAAGACGGAGTAGTGGAAGTCGAAGAATCCAAGGGTTTTGAGATCGAGATCGAACACAAAGACGGTATGGCCTTTGATAAAGGTTATGTTTCTGCCTATTTTGTGACCGATACCGATCACATGGAGTCAGTCATGGAAAACCCATACATCTTAGTCACTGACCAAAAAGTGACCAGTATCCAGGAAATGGTTCCATTTCTCGAGTCCTTTGTTAAAGTCAGTAAAAATCTAGTCATCATCGCCGACTACGTAGAGGGAGAGGCCCTTGCCACCCTCGTAGTCAACAAAATGCGCGGAACCTTCAACGTCCTCGCCGTCAAAGCTCCCGGCTTTGGTGACCGCCGCAAGGCCATGCTCGAAGACATTGCCATTTTGACTGGCGCCACCGTAATCTCCGGCGACTTGGGCCGCAAGCTCGATTCCGTCAAAGTCGAAGATTTGGGTCGAGCCGATAAAGTAGTCTCAAGCAAAGACGAAACCAAAATAGTTGGAGGCAAAGGTGACAAAAAATCATTGCAGTCTCGCGTCGACCAGCTCAGGCATGAATCCGACAAATCAACTAGTGAGTTTGACAAAGAAAAACTCGCCGAGCGTCTAGCCAAGCTCTCAGGCGGTGTAGCCGTGATCAAAGTGGGTGCTGCTTCCGAGATTGAGCTCAAAGAAGTCCAGGAGCGCGTCAAAGATGCCGTCGGTGCTACCAAAGCCGCCATCGAAGAGGGGATCGTGGCAGGAGGTGGTGTTGCCCTGCTTCGCGCCTCCTCTGTACTCGACAAGCTCACTTTCGAGACTGAAGATGAGTCTGTAGGCATCAAAATTGTCAAAGCCGTGCTCGAACAACCTCTGCGCTGGCTCGCCAAAAACAGTGGTGCTGATGACGGATGGGTAGTCCGTAAAGTCATGGAAAACAAGAGTGCGAGCTACGGCTTCAATTCGGCTACTCTCGAGTTTGGTGACATGATCGCCATGGGCGTCCTCGACCCTGTCAAAGTCACTCGCAACGCACTCCAAAATGCGGCCTCCGTGGCCAGTATGGTCTTGACGACCGAGTGTCTTGTGACCGAAGTCAAAGAAGACAAAAAATCCTCCCCATCCCCCGACATGTCTGGCATGGGCGGCATGATGTAATTGTCCCGTAGGGGCGGCCCTTGTGGCCGCCCGCACATTCCCCTTGCGTTTCTCTCTCTTTACTGTCACATTTATATACATGAAACGTCGTGTCCACAAAACTCGCTGGAATCTCATCATTCTCCTCCTTATTGCCAGCGTTCTCTCCTACGCAGGGTACAAATATCTCCTGCCGCACCCTCAATCTGCTGAGATTTTTTTGATCACCCCGGCCTCACTCGATTATGGTGATACCACAATCTCTGGGGTCTTGCGCAAAGATACAGCCGTAGGTGAAAAAGGTAATTATCTCGTCATCCTCCCAGACTCACGCCCCGTCTTACTCGACATCCAGGGACTAGACAATCTCATTGGGGCAGAGGTCTCTGTTACTGGTTACTTGACTCCATTAGATGGGGAATCCCTCATTTCCATGAAAGTTAGTTCGCTCACCTTGAAATAAATTTATGAAAAAACGCAATTTGAAAAAACCACACAGTAAACCAAAACTAGCATGGATTCTTGCGAGCACAGTCATTATCCTAGCCGGCATTTCCTACTTTTTTATTAAAGCCAACACCGTCTCTCCCTCAATCAACAAGCTCACCGATGTCACTACTACCATGACCCCAGCCCAAATCAAGACATTATGTCGGGGCGATCAACATTGTATCGACACGTATAACGTTAGTACAAATAACGGTACTGGTGGTACTCAGGCAATCAGTACAGCGGAAAAAATAGCTAAATATAATGCCAAAGCCGAAAATCCAGAGTTTTGCTCGGGTGGTTCAGGAGTTAAATTCCCCCCCGGATCATATATTCCATCAGGTGGTGGCTGGGAAGCAGATGGCACAACTACTTGTACCAATG
>JBAQEX010000078.1:0-9212 GCA_049286965.1 Microgenomates group bacterium
GCTAAACATCCGACGGGGATTGTCCAAGCCCTCACCCCTAGCTCACCTGCCGTCAGAAACGACTGCAGTCCTAGTCTTTTGTAGGCCGCGGCAATCAAAGTCTCTAGTCCAGTGCGCTCAATCCCCGCGGATTTTAGGTACTCGATTCGCTCCTCCCCTTCAAATCCCGCCAGTTCTTCCTCTAGCTTGGCGCATATTACAAGGACCGTCCCCGTAATATGTCCACATTTATCTTTTACCCTCTGCGCAAACTCAGTTGCCATTTGGGCCTGATTTACTATCCCCTGTTCATCGGTGTTGAGTACAAACATCTCTGGTTTATTGGTTAGCAAAAACAATTCTCGTTCCACAATCAGTTTTTCATCATCATTCATCTCCATTTGTCTCACACTTTTACCCTGTTCCAACCACTCATACAGCCTATTTATCAACTGGTCCCTTTTCTCGTCTTTTACCCGAGCTTTGGCGTTTTTGGATTTTTCCACAGTAGCCAGGTCAGCCAGTTGTAGCTCGGTCTCGATCGTTAAATAGTCTTCAACCGAATCCCCGCTCCCTGTCTGGATCACGTTCGCATCAGCAAAAGCGCGCACCACGTGCAAGACCACGCTCGCCTCCCTGATATGTGAAAGGAATTTGTTACCTAGTCCCTCCCCCTGTGACGCCCCCTTTACGAGGCCTGCAATATCCAGAAATGTCACGGTGGCTGGTACTAGTTTGGTCGTATTTACGATTGGTGCAAGCACTGCCAGGCGTTCGTCCGGCACAGGCACGATCCCCACGTTTGGCTCGATAGTGGCAAATGGATAATTGGCCGCAAATGCCTGCTGTTTCGACAAGAGAGCATTAAACAAGGTGCTCTTGCCTACATTTGGTAGTCCTACAATCCCTACTGATAAACTCATAGGACATATTTTACCTCATCTAACCAGATATTGTCTTGCCAGTTTCTCAAATTCTTCGTGTCTCCCACTGACCTCATCCCACTGAGTCGTAGTCCACTGGGGGTAAAGTGGATCACCAAAATCACGAGCCCAATTTTCTCTGTAAACCATCCGCACATCAATTTTTTTTGAAAGCCTTGCATAACGGTTTTTTTCGTTCGCAACCTGGTCACCATAAGAACACATCAAGGTCAAACTCTTTGCCGCTTTTGACAATCTTGGATATGTTTCCTCAGTCCAAAACGATTTAGCATTCTTTGGGTCAAACTCTTTGGTTACAACCACCACATCTACTCCAGGTACATGCTTCCAAAATTCAGTTCTCAAATCATCAGCAAGTACTATGGTATTTTCACCCTTTCTCCCTCGTATCACGCTAGCAGCGTCCATTGACAAAATATTCATATTCGCTCCAATCTGACCAACTGTACCGTAGTTCACATAACTTACATGCGCCATTGTTGGGATACTACGATATGATCCGTGTTCTAAAATTACATCTTTGCCTCTGACAACCTCATCGACCTCCCCCCAAGTTACAACTCTTGCTTGCTCTGACAAACGCCTTATCTCATGTATTGTAAAGCGAGCAAACATCAATCCTCCCCTTGCTTCATCGGACAAAGATAAAAATGATCTTAGCCAAGCCGTTCGACGCGCAACTTCATACAAGGCTAGTCGCTTAGCCCACACTGACTCACTTTCTTTACTTCGCAACTCTCGCATCAAATTAACTACACTATTCCCAAACTCATCGCCAATTGAAAATGTTTCAAGCGAAGCATCTATATAAGCCCAATCGGGGACCAATCCCTCACTTTCCGGTTTCATCCTATCACTCCATCAACTTGGGCATTAACTGCATTATAGACTATATCAAATCACATCATATCTTACAGGGACCGTCCCCGTAATCTATGCAAAGTATGCACGTGCTATAATATAGGGTATTGATCTCACATCAAACCCCTGGCGATTTTTAGATTTCTGGTTTTGTGTCTCAGTTTAGATTTATGCCAAACACGGTAGTTCTTGACGTCCTCATTGTCTACAACGGCGCCACAGCCGCCAGCGCAAGTGATGACTCTGCCAATGTCCCCTTTCTACCATCCAGCCAAAACGTACCCTGCAACGACGCTTACGCCTATATGCTTTCCTACTGCGATTCCCTCGGACTCACAGCTGGCTTTGCCACTTCAACCGATATCATAGGACCAGGTCGCTGCAGCAGTTACTGGACGATTCAAAACAAGCAGTGGATCAAAGTCATGCGCCCAGTCTACGCTACACAAATTTTCGACAAATTTAGCCCCAAAAATATTAAAGATACCAAAACCCGCGTCAAGTTGTTTTCTAGTTCAAACATCTCACCCTACAACTCTAAAGAGATTTTTGAAATGTTTTTTGATAAACAAAATACCTACGATTCACATCCTAGCTGCGCCATCCCCACGCTCAGCTTATCAGAGACATCACTTTCCCACGTTAAAGCGCAATGTCTCCAGCTGGCTTTACTGACCAAGCTCTCAAACTCATCAGATTACACCCGCGAGATTATTATGAAAGATCGGCATGGCGCAGGCGGTTGGCACGTCTACAAAATCGCTCCTTATAGTTACAAAAAGATCCTCTCCATTATGCAAAAGAATCCCACTATTTCTTTTATCATCCAGCCATTTACTTTATTTGACGCTAAAGATATCCGGCTCATTTATATCGGTGGCAAACTCTTGCAGTCGTACTTTAGGCAAGCAAAGTCCGGAGACTTCCGCTGCAACGAACACCAAGGTGGGACTTCCACCTACATCAAACTCAGTACAATCCCCAAAGATATTTTGACTAAATCAAATTTCATCGTTTCCTCTCTCAACCATGCCAACACGCTTTTCGCCCTCGATTTTATCGTAGGTACTAGCGGCAGAATCCATTTTATCGAAGGCAATACTGGCCCAGGTTTATCCTGGAACAAGCACAATGTTAAAGAAGTCTTTATGGGCAAACAGCTCATCCGCGCTATCGTACAAAATCTCGCAAGTCGACTAGAAATTCAAAGTTCTCAAAAATCCATCACCCCTCACCAATTTTTATCACTTCCTAAAACGTCTAGATATGGGGATGTCTTTAGTCCTCCAAAAATCATTAATGCATCTTAGCTGATTTTCAAAATCTTTATAAAAGTCACCTTCACCCATACTTGCGTCAAGCACCACCAAGCGCTGATTATGTACTATATACATAGCAGCTTCTCTGTTACATTTCTGACGCCGTTGCAGTTCGTGATAAAAACTCTCAACTCCATAATGACTAGATTTAATTTGCGCAAATACACTCAACTCGGCTGGCACCCAAATATCATGTAGGCTAGCATTGAGACTAACCTCGTCAAAAGTTACAACTAAATCCTTTCGTCTGCGATCAGCCTTATCATTACCTGAAATAATAGACACAGATTCCACATATCCCAATGCCTTTAATCTTGCTTTGGCAGTTTGTTCAGACTCAGCCCCACGTGCGCGTGCTTCAGCTTCCCTATTGTGGGCAGCATCAATTTCCCCCGTCAATTGTGCATTCGGAACGCCTTTTTTCATTAAATCAAAAATGGCTTCCATTCCCTGTAAGCGTCTTCTCTCTGCAAAATTTCCCATACTATATTAGTTCTCCAAATACTTATAGTAAAATACTATTTGCTAGTATAGCTCAAAGTACTCATAAAAACTATATCTCCCCTATCACCTCAGAATAATCTTCCCGCCAAAAGTCCATTTTTGCCTCAGGCATCAGAAAGACCTTTTCTGGCTTTAGCTCCTTGATAAATTCTTCGGTATGGGACACGATGATCATCGTGCCTTTATAAGCTTTGAGGGCATCCAGTATCACCCGCTGTGAGAGCACGTCTAGATAAGTCGTAGGCTCGTCCAGGATCAACAGATTAGCGTCGGTTGAACACAACATGGCAATTGATAATCTAGTTTTTTCACCTCCCGACAATGTCCCCACTTTTTGGTGGACTTTGTTTGAGAGGAAATTAAACTTGCCCAGAAACGGTCTGCAAAATGATTCCATCCGCTCACATTTATCCATAAATAGCTGTATTACCGACTTCTCCATGTCAAAGTCCTCAAATTCTTGGGAGTAATATCCCAGTTTGTTCATGGGATTCCACTCAACTATTCCCTCATCAGGTTTAATCTGCCCAATCAACAGTTTAATCAGGGTCGATTTGCCCACGCCATTTGGCCCAAGTAGCGCAATGCGTTCACCACGGCGAATCGCAAAATTTAGTTTATCTATGACCGCTAGCTCGCCAAAAGATTTGGAGATGTTTCTGGCGGTGATTAGGATCTCTCCACTTCGCACTGGCTCTGGCAGCTGGATTTTGATACTGCGTACGGCGGGGGGCAACTCGGGCAGATTTTCTTTGGCTAGCCGTATCCGCTCTTTTAGTTTTACTTTGACCTTCACCCCTTTTTTCGAAGTATAACCTTGGATTTTTTTATAACCCTTCTCCATGCTTTTGATGTGTTTGGCTTCAGCTTCGACTTTGCGTTTAAGCAAATCTTCCGCCTCTTTTTTGAGCCGCATGTACTGCGTGTAGTTGCCTTTGTATTCTTCGATTTTGTGTTTGTGTTTGTTTATATAAATCACGCGGTCGATGGCTTGGTCCATTAGTCCCAGGTCATGCGAAATCAAAATGAGCGTTTTTGGGTACTGTGCCAGCAGGCCCATCACCCATTTCTTACCCTCAATATCCATAAAGTTAGTCGGCTCATCCAGTAGCAAAATGTCTGGTTCTTTAAACAAAGCCCGGGCCAGTGCAAATTTGGTCTTTACTCCACCACTATAATCTTGAGGTTTCGAGTTCAAGTCAATTTCAGGTATGCCAAACCCTGCAAAAAGTTTGCGGATTTCGTGTTCCTCTTTTTCACCGTCTGGGTTTACGTACTCCATCACGGTACTAGCTTTATCCAGGATAGGATCACGCTTCACTTCTTGCGGCACCAGCTCCATCGTGCCGTTTATCGCTAGATCACCGTCATCAGGGTACTCCTCACCACGAAATAGTTTAAGGAGCGTCGACTTGCCCGTTCCATTTTCTCCCACGAGCCCAACTTTTTGCCCATCTTCTATGCGGAAATTGGCCTCCACTAGCAGCGGCTTCTCACCATAACTAAAACTAAGATTGGTCACTCTGATACTCATCTGGTCATTCTATCACTTCCACTCTGGACAAATTAGTTTGTTTTGATATAATATAGGCTCATATAGGGAATTTTATATGAATCAGCTAGCAAACGAGTCCGAAGTATATGCACTCATGATCAAATCCATGATGGACACTGGCGCCCTCGGATTTAGAGTCAACGGAAAAGAAAAAATGGCCCTCCTAGGACACAAAGGTATCAACTCAGCTAAATCAAAAGACCTAGATTGTCGAGACGGGGTAGATAATCTTATGCTCCTCTCTTACTATCGTGCTCTCAGATTAAACCGCCCAGATGGTGGCACAGAGTGGCACGGCGGACGAGAAGGCGCAGTAATTAGTCGACTACTCCACCAGCCAGAGCCTATTATGTATGCAATGGCCACATTCTTACTTAACACGGCTGTAGTTTGACAGACCATTCGTTCACGGTGTTAAATGAAGGTATGTCGCTCTCAAATGTTTGCTTTTCTCTAGTTTTAACCTATAATACGCAATTAGCTCTTTAAAATTCGTGATCTAAGCGGAACCAGCCAGCGAGCCGGACCAGAGTCGGACTGGCACCTCAGACTTAACAGGTGTGCGTGCTAACCGCTACACTACCGGCCCACAATTGGCTGATTCCGCTTAACTCACGAACATATTTTCTTTTTTAAAAGTTCCAAAAAAACACCCTCGATTACTCATTAATCTTTAGGTGTCCACCAAAGCTAACCGTCAGTGCGTTACCGTACTTATGTTTGGATCGGTGCTCCCTCCTCAGTTTTCACTGGTTGGTTTGTAACAGGATGCTCCTTCAGTTCAATTATATAAATCTCGCCCAACGCTGGATCAGAAATTTTTTCGTATGGGTACCGCCCACGATACTTATGGGCATCCACATTATTTTGCTTAAAAAAGCTCATAGCCATAGCGTTAGCACCATAACCTTGGTTACTCTTCAGTAATTTGTATTTATGGGGCTCATCTTTATCTGAATGGAATCGAAAACCTACAGCCATTTTTTCCTTATCAAAAAACAAAGTCACATAATCAAAATTTTTTAAATCGTGATCCTGAGAAAATTTAGTAGGGAAACCAAATGCACGTGTACTAGTCACCGTTATACGATCCTCTTCTCTTTTGTTAACACCTTCAAACTTGATCCATTTATAGTCTGCCATAATAGTCCCCATTATAACACTTTTGAAGGAAAAGTCAAGTTAAATTAACTCCGCTAAGTTAACTTCCTGTAAACATACTACATCAATATATATCATTTGTACAGCATACAACATATATTCCTCCGAGTCCCAAACTCCCTCCCAGCCGGGAGCTAGACATTTCCAAACGAACTCTCTATCACGACAGTGGTGTTGTCCCCAATTCTGGCGAATCATCCGTTAAGGATAGAGCCAGATTGGAATACAACACATAAAGGTGAGTGTCTGGAATGACAGCGAGCCTGGGAGGCGTACTTTTCTTGGTTCTTCTTTTAGTACGACCAAAAGAAGAACTCGTGATAGTGCGGGCGAAACCGCACAAAAAACTATGAGCTAAAGCTCGAGTACTTCTTGATCGAGTACTGCCAAAACATCCTGGTCAGCCAAAACAATATCACAATAATTAAAGTGTAAAGAGCCAAAGTACCCGCCCCTATTTTGCCAAACAAATACTCCACAGGGACAGATGCCATCAGTGTAATGGGAAACACAATATTAAAAAAAATATTGCCATACCCTTTATACATTTGCCTGGGATACTGCCCAAATGCATGGGTTGTAAACCACAAAGCCTCCCCTATTTGCAAATATTCTAGCCAAAACAACCAGGTTTGTATAAAAAGAAAAAGTAAGTACAAGAAAAATACACCAAGCACAACCATATAACCATAACCCAAAACTTGTCCTACTCCTATCACATGAGTTTCTTGTACCAATCCGTACCAAACCATCCCTAGTCCAGCCAAGAACGACGAGATGGATCCAAACCAATACTTTCCCGTCGTTGCAAAGACCTGGCTATCTATCGGTTTAAGTAGCATA
Source organism: Microgenomates group bacterium (assembly GCA_049286965.1). Classification (GTDB taxonomy): domain Bacteria; phylum Patescibacteriota; class Microgenomatia; order UBA1400; family UBA12108; genus CAJAUT01. The sequence goes on from JBAQEX010000078.1 coordinate 7,167, forward strand.
GTGTCTAACGACCAATCTGATCTGCCGCGGATTTTGTCCGCAAGATCCTCTAGCCGCACGAAAAAGAACAGTGACGCTAGTGACTGTACAATTTTAAATGTCCCAAACAATACGTAGTTTTCAAATTTGGTATAACCCAAAAAGCTATCGGTTAAACCATAAATTGTTTCAATCAGCAGTATTTGAATAAATGCCCAAAGCGGGATCGTCGTAACCGCAAACCAAAAAGTAGTGGGATAGGCAATGTTGGATTTTAAATCCAGTACAAATCCCATGCCATAATACCTCAATAGTTTCTTTAGTTTTGCCCACATTTTACCCACCGATCCCTTCGTAACGCTTTATCCCAGCATTCCAAACTAGTTTATAAATCACATATAATCCGACAATACACAGACTCTGACGCCAGATTACCTCAACCGGATTGGGAGTATTCCCCAAAATCATTGCAATAGGCTCATAAAAAATATATCTAAAAGGTAAATAATACGAAATTTTTTGTACAGCAACGGGCAATAGAGCAATTGGCGCAAGCATACCCCCAAACAGATTCAAGACCACATCCATCATCTCAGCAAAAGGCCAAATCTCAGTCACCCAAAATGCAAAAACTCCGATAGTGGCCTGTATCAAAGCAAAAATTATCGCTCCAAGTAATAGTGAGGTAGCTATCCACCATCCTTGCCCAGGTATGGAATGCCACACAACATAGTCCCGCATCACATACAAAACCAAAGCCAAGGCTGGCATACTCACAATCAGTGAAGTGAGTTTCCATGCTTGTTCCTGGACCGCCTCACCCAAAACAATATTATATGGTTTGAGCAATGTTTTATTAATATCTCCATTTTTAATGGCACGCCCTATCTGCCTACTAAATTCCCCACCTACTATGTACCATCCAAATGTCATCAGTAGGTAATAAATCACAAAATCACCTTTGGTATACCCGCCAATGCTAGACTTTTCCCCCAGTATCGCAAACCACACAAGTAGCATCGTCAATGGCCCAATCGCCCCGACCACAAACCACATTATCAAGTTGGCCCTATACTGCAACTCGGTCTGAAGTGCAAAGATAAATGTGCGCCAGTATTTCATAACTTATTTTGAAAAATGCTTTAGGATCACATCTTCCAGCTTAATCTCTTGGATATCTAGATTATCAACCTCAAATTTAGTCAGCAACTCCGCAGCTTTTTTAGCATGTTCTTTACGAGGCACTGCTATCACCGCTTTCCACCCATCAAACTCTATCACTTTCCCAATCAAATCTAGTTCAGCTTTAGATACTTCACTTTCAAAATCTACCTGTAGATATTTCTCAGTAGCATAAGTCGAAATCAGTTTCGCAATCGACCCGTCGTATACTTTGTGACCATGGTCTATCATAATAATACGTTCACACACTGCCTGTACATCTTCCATGTTATGGGAGGTCAAAATAATAGTCGTATTAAATTGTTTATTAATTTTTCTCAAAAATTCCCTGACTCTTTTTTGAGTCACAATATCCAGTCCAATAGTTGGCTCATCCAGAAACAATACTTTTGGTTTATGCAGTAGCGAAGCGATCAGTTCACACTTCATCCTCTGTCCTAAAGACATCTTCCTTACAGGAGTATTTAAAACGTCAGAAATATCGAGTATTTCTACAAGTTCAGCTAAAGTTTGCTTATACTCATCATGTGGGATTTGGTAAATTTCTCTATTCATGAGGAATCCATCGATAGGTGGCAAATCCCACCACAATTGATTTTTTTGTCCCATGACCATCGAGATTTGTTTTTGAAAGTCTTCTATCCTATCGGTTGGGTTATACCCAAGCACGGACACTGTTCCAAAACTAGGATACAAAATACCTGACAACATCTTGAGGGTAGTAGTTTTGCCAGCACCATTTGGCCCCAGGAATCCTACCATCTCTCCACTTTTTATCTCAAAGGAAATTTTATCTACTGCTTTAACTTTCTTATATTTACGTTTAAATAGTGATTTAACCGACGCCCCAAACCCCTCGGCCTTTTCTGCCACACTGAAATGTTT
>JBAQEX010000079.1:0-5618 GCA_049286965.1 Microgenomates group bacterium
AGTACATGGCACAAAAAAATGTCCTATTGCTGATCATTGTCCACATAGGGTGATGATGGAGAAATTGACGGAAGAAATAGGCGGTATTTTGGCTAAATACAAACTGGCTGATTTTGGGAAAAAATGAGCAAGAACAGATTGGACATCTCAGGATTGCAGGTAGCTGTAGAAGGCAAGGTTGTACTAAATGATTTTAGTTTGCAGATTGAAGCGGGAGAAGTGGCGGCTCTGGTAGGCCCAAATGGAAGTGGTAAATCCTCGCTAGCCCACACCCTAATGGGAGACTCTAGATATCAGATTCTAGATTCTTGTAAAGTCCAATTTGGTGGGGCGGATTTGCTCCAGATGAGCGTAGATGAGCGAGCAAAGGCAGGATTATTTTTAGCTTGGCAAACACCAGTTTCGATACCAGGCGTGTCGGTATTTAGTTTGTGCAAAGCTAGTTATGAGGCTCAAGGAAATAAAATTGGAAAGCTTACTGAATTTAGAGATAAATTGGAGATGTTGGCAAAGCGAGTAGGGCTATCCAAAGAATATATTGCTAGGAGTGTAAATGCGGGATTCAGTGGGGGTGAGCGCAAAAGACTAGAACTCCTGCAACTGCTACTACTTGAGCCAAAACTAGCAATATTGGACGAGATTGATTCTGGACTAGACCTAAATGGCGTTAAAATACTGATACAAATTGTGCAAGAGATGAGCGAGGGGGGCACTAGTTTTTTGATTATTTCACATAATAGTAAATTGATTGAAAAACTGGGGATCAAGAAGACATGGAAGACTATAAACTAGGATTTAACACGGGTACGGAAAATTATAGTTTCAAGGCAAAGAAAGGCTTGTCGGAGAGCTTGGTGCGAGAAATTTCTAGACAGAAAGGGGAGCCAGAATGGATGCTCAAATACAGACTAGAAGGACTCTCCAAATATTACGAATTATCGATACCCAAATGGGGGGCGGATTTGACCGAAATAAACTGGGACAACATCCATTATTATTTGAAACCAGTAGATAAACCATATAAAAACTGGGATGAAGTGCCTGACAATATCCGAAGAGTATTTGACGCAGTGGGGGTACCTGAAGCTGAAAAAATGATGTTGGCTGGAGTGGGGTCGCAGTATGATAGTGAGGTTATCTATCATTCACTCCAAAAAGTACTCGCTAAAAAGGGTGTAATATTTTTGTCGATGGATGAGGGACTCAAACAATACCCAAGCATTGTGCGGGAGCATTTTGGCAAAATTGTGCCTTATGGCGACAATAAGTTGGCTGCATTGAATGCGGCAGTGTGGAGCGGAGGATCGTTTGTCTATATCCCCAAAAATGTCAAAGTTGAACTACCGCTGCAGGCGTATTTTCGAATAAATGCAGAAAATGCAGGGCAGTTTGAGAGGACGCTAATTGTGGCAGAAGAGGGGGCGAGCGTGCACTATGTCGAAGGATGTAGCGCCCCCGCATATAGTAGTGCGAGTTTGCATGCGGCTGTGGTAGAGGTAGTCGTAAAAGAAAAAGCCAAAGTGAGATATACGACGGTCCAAAATTGGTATAAAACAGTCTACAACTTGGTGACGAAACGGGCAGTAGTCGAAACTGACGCCACGATGGAGTGGGTGGACTGCAATCTGGGATCAAAAATCACCATGAAGTATCCGAGTTGTATTTTGAAGGGCGAGCGCGCACACGGGGAGATGTTGTCGATTGCCGTGGCAGGTGAGGGACAACATCAGGACGCTGGGGCAAAAATGATCCATTTGGCGCGCAACACAACCAGCAAAATTACGAGCAAATCGATCAGCAGAGGTGGAGGTCGCAGTAGCTATAGGGGTAGAGTGATGATGTCGCCACAAGCGTGTGGTTCGCGTAGCAAAGTAGTGTGTGATGCTTTGATCCTAGACTCACAATCGAGGTCTGATACATACCCTGACAACCAAATCATGACAGGTGAGGCGACCCTAGAGCATGAGGCATATGTCAGCCGGATTGGGGAGGAGCAAATACTTTACTTGATGTCCCGGGGGATGAGCCAAGTTGAGGCTGAGGCCATGATAATCCGCGGATTTATAGAACCTGTGATCCAGGAGTTGCCCATGGAGTACGCGGTAGAACTAAACCGGCTAGTCAAAATGGAAATGGTAGGGAGTGTGGGATGAAAAAAATACTTAAAAGGTATGACAAGCCAGGGAAGTGGGAAGTCGTCATCCCTTTTAACAAAACGGGAGAAGAGAGGGAATTTTTGGGGATAATTGATGCGAGACAAGCTGGCGAGTACGAGCTGAGAGTGTCGGCCGACCATAAGGCGCCCATGACGAAAGGGAGAATCACTGTGCGAGCTGTAGCTGGCAAGGGAGCCGTTTTAAAGATAAGGGGAATAATCAGGATTAGCAAAGAGGCACAAGAAACAGATGATTTCCTGGAGCTGAGAGTTTTAACACTGGATCAATCGGCTCGAGCGATAGCTGATCCAGAGCTGGAGATTGAGGCGAACAATGTCAAAGCATCACACGCGGCTAGTGTGGGGCCAGTTGATTCGGAACAAATTTTATATTTGATGAGCAGGGGGCTAGCGCGTGAATTGGCCCAAGAAGAAATTGTTGGGGGTTGGTTGGGGAGTATAATTTGACCATGTTTGATCCGCGCAAAGTGAAATTGGATTTTCCAGTATTAAAAAGAGAAGTGAATGGGAAGCCGCTCGTGTATTTGGATAGTGGAGCAACGAGTCAGAAACCAGAATCAGTTTTAAATGCAGAGCGAGATTACTACCAACAACACAACGCCAACGTGCACCGCGGTGCCCATACCCTGGGAGATGAGGCGACCCAAATTTACCAGGATTCAAGGGATAGGGTGGCGAAGTTTATCGGAACACGCAGCGAAGAAATCATTTTCGTGCGCAATACCACGGAAGCGATTAATCTTGTGTCTTACGCCTGGGGAATGGATAATCTAAAAGAGGGTGATGTGATTGTGACGACCTTGATGGAACACCACGCCGATCTAGTGCCATGGCAACAAGTGGCTAAACGAACGGGAGCGAGAGTGGAAGTGGTTGGGTTGACAGAGGATGGACTGATTGATATGGATGACTACGAGAAAAAGCTGAAAATGAAACCTAAAATGGTCAGTTTTGTGCATGTATCTAATGCGCTTGGGACAATTAACCCTGTTAAAGAGATGACCAAATTGGCGCACAAAGCAGGAGCTATGGTGCTCGTGGATGGTGCCCAAGTAGTGCCCCACATGAAGGTGGATGTATCCGAGATTGGCTGTGATTTTTATGCATTTTCGGGACACAAAATGCTTGGTCCGATGGGAATAGGAGTACTGTGGGGTAGAAAAGAAATACTTGAGAAAATGAGCCCGTTTCTGACAGGAGGCGGGATGATTAGTGAGGTCTATACTGATCACTCTACCTGGGCAGAGGTGCCAGACAAATTTGAGGCAGGGACGCCAAATGTGGCGGGGGCTGCAGGACTAGCGGCAGCGATTGATTACCTAGAAAAACTGGTGATGGAGAATGTGAGAGCTCACGACCTAGAAATAGTTAGGTATGCACTAAATGAACTTTGCAAGGTTCGTAACCTTGCAATTCTGGGACCGAAAGATGCTGAGCTGAGAAGCGGGAGCGTGAGCTTTGAATATCAGGGAGTACATGCACACGACGTGGCGACAATCCTGGACTCGGAGGGGGTGGCGGTACGATCTGGCCATCACTGCACGATGCCACTACATAGGCATTTGGGTGTTGCTGCTTCGATCCGCGCTAGCTTTAACGTGTATACAACAAAAGAGGATATAGATGCTTTGGTTAAAGCACTAGCTAAAGTAAAAGAAGTATTTGGGAAATAAACTATGGATTTATACAAAGAAGAGGTCATGGATCACTATGAGCATCCAAGAAATAGGGGAGAGCTGGTAGGGGAAAATGTGATCCTGGGTCAGGAAGTAAATGCTAGTTGCGGGGACTCGGTACAGTTTTATATAAAGATCACAAAAGTTCCAAACACTCGCGTGCCGCAAGGTTCGGAACTAAAGATCATAGAAGTAAGATGGGAGGGGGCGGGGTGTGCGATCATGACGGCTTCGGCTAGCAAGCTGAGTGAGTACCTTCAGGGCCTGGCCCTGAAGGATATAAAGGAAATGAGTGAGGATGAGTTGTTACACAACGGGGTGGGATTTGAGGTAAATCCAGGGAGAATAAAGTGTTTAATGTTGCCAGTGAAAGTGGTGAAGAAACTCGTTAGTTAACGGATAATGCCTGTTGCGTAAAGTAAATTACGAACTAACGTCGGGTTAGTTATGGCAGTGCCAACACAGCAGATGAAAGCGAATCCGATCATACCCGTGATAGCACATCCAGCCATCATCTCTTCATCACTACTAATTTCAGAGGCTGTTCTAGCACCATCACGCTCTGTTTCCGGATTGCCAAAACTAAATGGTCCAAGTTGAAATGACATAAGGATATTATACAGGCTATGTAAAGTTGAGGTTGGGGAGGCGGTCGAGAGAGGAGGGATCACTAAATTCTTTGCGGGCGAATTTGAAACTAGCGACGACGCCGATCATGGCGGCATTGTCGGTGATGAGTTTTTTATTTGAGGGAAAATAAACGGGGAGATTGTATTCTCTTGCGACAGAGCGCGTGAGACGGCGTAGATCGACGTTGCTTACGACTCCGCCACCTAGGAGGATCATGCGCGGGGAATACAGATCAATGGCGCGACGGAAGCGAGTCATTAAGTGTTTGAACACTGCTTTTTGAAATGAGGCAGCAAAATCCTGGATAAACTCCTTGGTGAGGTCGGGATGCTCGCGTTCGAGAAACTGGCGAGAGGCGGTTTTTAGACCAGAGAAACTAAAATTTAAATCTTTGCGAGTCGTCATGGGCTCTGGGAGATGATAAATGGGCTTACCTGATTTGGCCATTTCCGCCAGGATAGGTCCACCGGGGTAGCCCAGCATGAGCATGCGGGCTACTTTGTCGTAGGCTTCACCCGCGGCATCGTCGAGGGTTTCGCCTAGGAGCTCGTACTCTCCAATACTTTTCATTAGAACCAGCTCTGTGTGGCCACCGGAAATAATAAAGCCTAGAGCGGGGTAGAGGGGATTGGGTAAACCACGAGTGCCAGTTTTGGTTTGGGCGAAAGATGAAAGTAAGTGGCCTTCCATGTGATTGACGGCGATGACGGGGAGTTTCATTTTAGTCGCAAGCTCACGACAGTGGGTAATGCCTTGTTCGAGGCTAGGGGCGAGACCGGGGCCGATGGTGATGGCAAGACAGTCTAGTTTTGGTGAACCAGCTTTGCGGAGTGCCAAATCCACGACTTTGGGGAGCCACTCCTGATGCAACCTCTTGGCGATGTCTGGGACAGTGCCACCCCACTCTGCATGGTATTTGGTTTGGCTAGATACAACATTGGAGAGTACGTGGGTGCCACAAGTGACGGCGGCACAGGTGTCGTCCAAAGACGTCTCGATCGATAAGATAGTGGGTTCTTTTGGCATAACATGCATATTATATCTGGAATTATTGATTTTAGTTTATGCGGGTCCCGCCCCGCAGGGCGGCTCACTCTTTTGGACGTGCGAAAAGAGTGAGATAGAAAAGCACGCTT
>JBAQEX010000080.1:0-7083 GCA_049286965.1 Microgenomates group bacterium
ATCGCCCGCGCAACTGTCAAGGCTTTCCGCAAAGACGTGACCGCCAAACTCCACGGCGGAGACATCTCGCGCAACAAGAAGCTGCTCGACAAGCAAAAAAAAGGTAAAAAGAAAATGAAACAGCTCGGCTCCGTCTCTGTCCCCCAGGAAGCCTTTACTGAAATTTTGAAGATATGATTAACAAATCTGCAGAATTCGAGAAATCTATCCTTCCCTCATATCTATGGTCAAGACCCTTTTCCGACCCAGGCTGCTCAGCCTCTGACAGTAATTTTTTTGATTTCTTTTGGTTTCTCCAAGCCAATAAGCGAGCACTCAAAATTAAACCTGTTCTTGTCAAAGTAGGCGACAACACGATTCCGACTGTTATATGTAACGTAATTCGAAAAACATCCCAATTCAACTTGCCAACCTATTTGGTATTAAGCTCCACTGATTCTAGATTACCTGGAATGATTCTTGGGAGATCACTCAGAACAGCAAGACCACTGTATAGAGATGCTCATTATATAGAGAAGTATGGTCAACCATTATCTCCGGAGGCCAGTAATGTAATAGAACAATATGGATTATTTGGTAGCATATTACAAACAATGGGGATGCTAACTATCATTGCAAATAATACTTTTATTGAAAATATCAATACCTTTAGTGACTGGGTTAATTCGGAGCGCCCTTTTCATGTCCAGCGGACATGGGGCAATAATTGAAGCCAATTTAGTCACCTTTCAGAATCCATTTGTATTATACTAAATACATATTTAGTATTAGTTTAGGAGCTATATGAACAAAAATGTCTATATTGTTTTGTTGGTCGTTCTCGTGGCTGGTGCAGCATTTCTCAAATTTAAACCAAATATGAAAGAAGAGGTTGCAGAGAATAAAGCTGGTACTCAGGAAGTGCGCAAAACTCTGCCCCAAAAACCCGTCGCAGGCGACAAACTAGCAGATAGTGCCGTAGCCAAATTTGCTTTCAAAGTAGCTCCAGGTCAGCTGAGCCCCGAAGCCAAAATTGCTTTAATCGGCTGGGCTATCGACTCAAAATCTCAAGCAGATGGGTCCTTACTTGTTACTTTGACTCCCAACAAAGCCGATGATCAAAAAGTCAGCTACACCGTGGCCTCTGGCGATTCGCTTTATTTCGTCGAGATGTCAGCCGGTGACGACGATGAATCGAGTAATTACGACTCTCGCCTCCAGGACGATTATGGTCTGATCGTGGGCGCAGATGGCATGATCAAATAGCTAGAAATTTGGGTCTTGACACATCCTAGCACTCTCGCTATCATAGTGCTAACTATGAAACCACTCAGTCCGCGTCAAATCCAAATCATCAAAGCCGTAGTCGAGGAGTACACCTCAACTGGCGAGCCTATTGGTTCCGACACCCTCGACAAAAAATTCAACCTTGGCGTCTCTCCCGCCACCATCCGCAACGAAATGGTGCGCCTCGAAGACCTAGGCTATCTCAAACAGCCACACACCTCTGCAGGTCGCATCCCCACTCCCGTCGCCTTAAAGCTCTACGTCTCTGAGCTCATGCACGAAGAAGACCTCTCCGTCACCGAAGAAGTAGCTGTCAAAGAGCGCATCTGGGATCACCGCCAAAAACTAGACACATTACTACGTGAGTCCACAAAAGTATTGTCAGACAAAACGGGCAACATCAGTTTTGCCACTTCCAGCGACGGCTCAATTTATTCCGCCGGCTACTCCAATCTCTTGAGTCTCCCCGAGTTTTTTGACATCGACGTGACCCGTCAGGTCCTCTCCATGATCGAGTCGTACAAACAAATGGAGGGTATTTTTGCCCGGACAGTCGATTTACAACCCTTTCACATCGTGCTCGGGGACGAATTTGGCAACGAATATCTCTATCCCTGCGCCATGGCCTACCTCGATTACTCAGCTGGCGGCCAAACCGGCCACATCGGAGTCATTGGTCCCGCTCGCCTCAATTATCCTTACGTCATGCCTATGCTTCGCCACATGTCTAGTTTAATCAACGAAATATCTGCTAGTTGGAGTTAATTTATGACCAAAAAAATCACCCAAACAAAAGTTGATCCCAAAATTGCAGAGCTCGAATCCAGTCTTGCTCGTGCCCTCGCCGACTACGCCAATCTCGAGCGCCGTTTTACCGAACAAAGCTCGGCCGTCGTCAGATTTGCCAAAGCCGACTTACTCACCAAACTCTTGGGTATCCGCGATCATCTCGCCATGGCCTGCACTCAAATTAAGGATCAAAGCCTAAACATGATTTTGAGTTCACTCGACAAAGTATTTGTCGAAGAGGGTGTAACCGAAGTCAAAACTGATGGGTCGTACGATCCCCATTCTATGGAATGCCAAGAATTGGGAGAGGGAGAAAAAGATAAAGTTGTCAAAGTAGTTCGCCCAGGTTACCGTCTGCATGACCGAGTGTTGCGCACCGCTCGCGTCGTCGTCGGGTCCGGCTTGTCTGTTCCCAATGCAGCCAAAGGACACTCCTTAACAGGAGACCTGGCCGACGGCCAAGTCGGGACGCCGAAGGCGGAAGGTGTGTCCTTGTAGGTTGAAGCCCTACAATTTAAATTAATTACTAATATTTTAAGGAGACAACATATGTCAACCACAAACAGTAAAACCATCGGTATCGATCTAGGTACCACCAATAGTTGTGTCGCCGTCATGGAGGGTGGCAAAGCCAAAGTCATCCCTCTGCACGAAGGCACCAACACTTTCCCCTCTATCGTCGAGCCAGTCAAAAACTTGGTCGGCGCTGTCGCCAAAAACCAAATGATTTTAAACAGCAAAAACACTATCTATAGTGTCAAACGCCTCATGGGCCGCAAAATGTCAGATGCCATGGTCAAAGACACCATGAAAAAGGTGGCCTACGAAATAGTAGGGGGCAAAGACGATATGGCCTCAGTTAAGGTGGGTGGCAAAGTGTACTCACCTCAAGAAATCTCTGCCAAGATTTTGCAAAAAGCCAAAGCCGACGCCGAGGCATATCTAGGCACCAAAGTGGACTCTGCCGTCATCACTGTTCCCGCCTATTTCGACGACTCTCAGCGCCAAGCTACCATGCAAGCGGGCAAGATCGCAGGACTCGAAGTCAAACGCATCGTCAACGAGCCCACAGCCGCAGCCTTAGCCTACGGCCTCGACAAAAAGAAGTCCGGCAAGATCGCGGTCTATGACCTAGGTGGTGGAACATTCGATATCTCGGTCCTCGAAATCGGGGATGGGGTCTTCGAAGTCAAAGCGACCAATGGCGACACATTCCTCGGTGGCGATGACTTTGATAGCAAAATCATCGAATACATCGTCTCTGAGTTCAAAAAAGAGAACGGCGTTGACCTAGCAGCCGACAAACAAGCTCTCCAGCGCGTTAGGGACTCTGCCGAAAAAGCCAAGATCGAACTCTCAACCAGTATGGAAGCCGAGATCAACCAGCCCTTTATCACTCAGGGGCCAAACGGTCCCCTCCACTTGACTATGAAGATTAGTCGCGCCAAGCTCGAAGAGCTGACATCTGACTTGATCAAAAAATCTATCGAGCCGGTCAAGAAATGTTTGGCCGACGCCAAGATTAAAGCTAACGAGATCGACGAAATCGTGCTCGTGGGTGGTCAGACTCGTATGCCAGCTGTCCAAAAAGCCGTCGCCGACTTCTTTGGCAAAGAGCCCCACAAAGGCGTCAATCCGGACGAAGTCGTGGCCGTAGGTGCCGCCATTCAGGCCGGCATCTTAGGTGGCGAAGTCCATGACGTGCTCTTGCTCGACGTGACTCCACTCACCCTCGGTATCGAGACTATGGGTAGTGTGCGCACTCCCTTAATCGATCGCAACACGACCGTTCCCACCAGCAAGTCCCAGGTGTTCTCTACTGCGGCCGACAATCAGCCCCAGGTCGAGATCAACATCTTGCAAGGCGAGCGCCCCATGGCCGCCGACAACAAAACGCTCGGCAGGTTTGTCCTCGATGGCATCGCTCCCGCTCCTCGTGGCGTCCCACAGATCGAAGTCACTTTTGACATCGACTCATCCGGTATCTTGCACGTGAGTGCCAAAGACAAGGGGACCGGCAAAGAGCAAAAGATCAGCATCCAAAATGCTACCAACTTGACTGATGAAGAGGTCGAGCGCATGAAGCACGAGGCCGAGCAGTTTGCCGACGAAGACAAGAAAAAGAAAGAGCTCGTCGACAAAAAGAACGAGGCCGAAACCCTCATCTTCACCGCCGAAAAGTCTTTGAAAGACGCCGGTGACAAAATCACGGCCGAGGAAAAGACCGAAATTGAGGATGCCATGAAAGCCCTCAAAGAAGCCAAAGATAAATCTGATGCGACCGCCGAGTCCATCGATGAAGTCTACAAGAAAGCTTCCGAGTCCCTCTCCAAGTACGGCGAGAGATTGTATAAAGCCGCTGCCGATGCCGCTCCTAAAGAGGGTGAAGCCAAACCCGAAGATGGTAAGGCCGACTCGTCCGCCGAATCTTCAGAGAAGGCGGAAGAAGGCGAGGTCGTCGAAGAGGCGCCAAAGAAAAAGAAATAATTGTGTTATCCGTAGGGGCGGGGTTTACCCCCGCCCATTACCCAAGAAAGCCCCGGGTGACCGGGGCTTTTAGTAGAAAAGTAGTTGTACATTAATAGGTGTACACGTGTACTTGACAAATTACTATATATGATGTACACTTGTACACGATAGGGTAAATTATGAAATCAATAAAAGCTGGAATTAAAGACCTAAGAACAAATTTAGCCAAATACCTTAACGAGGTGAGAACTAGTAACTCAATCGTATTTATAACTCGGGTGGATAAACCAATTGCCGGAGTAATGGGTATAGACCAGATTAGTAGATTAGCCGAACAAGCAAAAGACAATGAGCTTATACGTGAAATTAGCCTAGCAAAGAAAGATTCAAAGGTAGTTTTCGCTAACCGAAAGGACGCCACCATAGATCTAATTAACAGAACAATTGAAGGAGTAGCACAGGATGGAGGTATGGAGGAAATTATCAAAAACCTTGAGAACCTAAGATACTTTGTAGAGCATTTTATTAGCGACGAAAGCTCAGGCAATGAAATGCTACTTTATGAAACTAGGAAAAGAATAGAGCCATACTTCCAGATGCTTCTTGAGAAAGACTATTACAACATCACTCAAGAGTTTAAGGAGTTGCTCGAAAAAGCCATACTCAAAATGTCAGAACAATTGGTCCACGCAAAAAGTAAGATGGTGGTCAATAATCTTGAGCAACTAACCGATCTTCTCAAAAACTCAAAAATACATGTAATAAAATCTCCCAGAAGAAGCAACAACTATTCTAGTGTCTTAGTTAGCATTTGGGATAAGGGTGAGTATAAAACTCATAAAATATACACCTTGATTAGTCGCAAGTACGTTGGCAAAAACATGCTTCCTAACTTTATTGATCCTGATGATCGAATGTGGCCACATTTGCTCTCGGCGAAAGTTGGGGATCGATTTAAGAGCGTTGGTCACGAATATGTAGTAGAAGGAATTACATGATACTCATACCTGCCCACATTCCAAATAGACAGAAAAAGCAGAATATCGGGAAATTAATCCTATTAGCATCGGCATTCATCTCACTTCCCGTTGGAGTAAAGCAGTTATTGGAACCTAGTACTAGCAATCCGATATCCATAGTTAACAACAATGAAGTTGATACGACTAAACAACCAGACAGCAAAGAAGTATGGTCAATTAATCTCGATGAAAAAGAGCTTGCTGACAAAGTTACGTCAAACGGTATTCGACTCCGCAAGGATGGATACTGGTATCCAACAAGAAAGGGTGAGGCGGGGTTCATTTATATCGAAATACCCGCCAACTTTGAAGAGATGCACTTGGAATTTCAAGTAATTGAAGAAACAGACAATGATTCAGGGCTCGACCCATCGTTAATATGGAGACTTACCAAGTTAAATCCAACTCTCGACAAGAAGAAGCAACAAGAATATGTCGGGATATTAGCTCCTGAATACGCAATTCATACACGCACGGACGGGTCTCAAACTAAAACACTTGAAAATGTCGGGATTGTAATTAATGAAGATTTAGAAACGAGTATTAGTGCCAAACGACAAAGATCTCAAGAGCTTCCACATCCAGTCATACTAAACCAGAATAATAACCTGGTCGTTACACGTACCTCAACAAGCGGGAACGAAGGTATCTACAACATACACTTAGACTTTAGCGAAAAAAATGAAAATGGGAAAATCACTCCCATGCCAAAGGAGTTTCCAATTACCATTCCCATGCCTTTCAATCCTCTTAAATCAACACAAGGAACTATTAACCTAAACTTGGGCACGTTCTTCGGCCACGGATTGAAAATTACTAGCTTAAAAATAAAGTAGAGAAACATGCACACCCACGCGCCAAAAGACTACATTTGTCCCATCTGTCTCGGAGTGCAGGGCGTGGTAAGTGACAAAACTCTTTTACTCCCACAAGACATTATTTACAAAGACAATTTTTGTACCGCCTTCATCAATTCTTTTTGGATCAAAAACAATCCAGGTCATGTGATCGTGGTGCCAAACGATCACCACGAAAATATTTATGATCTCCCAGATGATCTTGGTGCCCACATTTTTTCTATCAGTAAAAAGATCGCCATCACCATGAAAGAAATATATAAATGTGACGGCATCACCACACTCCAAAACAATGAGCCCGCCGGCGGCCAGCACGCATTCCACTACCATCTCCACATCTTCCCTCGCTACAAGCATGACGATCTCTATGGAAATATGATGGACAAGCAGCTCGCCGACCCGGCACAGCGCAAAGAATATGCCGACAAACTCCGCAAGTTACTTCGATAATTCGAATCATAGTAGTAACTGGTTCGATGGTTCGAACCATTAGACCAAATGGCCTAGTTGTATAATTTATCCATGAATATTCGCCCATATGAACCAAGCGACGAAAAAGTAGTCAGAGACATGATGCTCGCTCTCAATAAGGAAGATACAGAAGAGTTTCCCCTCAATGATGAGAAAATAACTTCATTTTTTACTCGGATTCAATCAGATCCAGATCTCAAAATCTATGTTGC
>JBAQEX010000081.1:0-9636 GCA_049286965.1 Microgenomates group bacterium
GGGTAGAGGTGGAGGGGGTGGAGGAGGTGGAGGAGCTGGTGCCAATGCCCCAACTGGTTCAGGCGGAGTCGGTGGTACTGGGTTTACCTCTACAATTAGCGGCGCTTCTATCGTCTATGCCAAAGGGGGTCAAGGTGGTTGGAGTTCCAATGATGGCGCTGCACCTCCAGAATACGGTAGTGGAGGAGGTGGGGGCAGACGCAATACCACAGCCCACGCTGGGACAGTCGGGATTAATGGGATCGTGATTGTTCGTTACCTAGATCCATAAGCTATGCTTTAATAGAGTCATGAGCAAAAAATCCGGTTTTACCCTCATCGAAATCGTCATCGTCGTTGCCATTGTTGCCATCCTTATCTCCATGGTCATCTTTGGCTTGACTAGCAATCTGGCCAAGTCGCGCGATAGCAAGCGCAAAGCCGATCTGGACAGGATTAAAATAGCCCTTGAAGATTATTATGGTGATAAGGGCGAATATCCTACGCAGGACCTCCTAAGTACTTGTGATACAGAGTCTCTCAAGCCATATTTATCCAACATCCCCTGCGACCCCAAAACCCAAAAACCGTATTGCTACATTTATGATACTGATTCAATTGGTCAAAATTATCGTTTATTGGCCAGCCTCGAAAACTCCTCCGACCCCATCATCGAGACCATAGGCTGCAACATCTCCCCCATTTTTTGTGGCTACGAAACCGAGTGTATTCTCTATGGCAATAGTTACAATTATGGTATCGCCTCCAGCAACATCGTGGTGAAAAATCAAAATGCGGGTGGGACAGGCTTTGGTACCTCGCCTGGGCCATCAGGGTCAGGCGCTGCTAGTTCTACCCCTACCCCTACCCCCACCCCCACCGCCTCACCCAGTATCGGCCCCCTCCCTTCCACAATTCCTGGCAATTATGCTTGCCGTCGCATCGACCACATTTGTCGTGCCTACGACAACCCCACTGGTCCTCCCCACTATTGCCCAATCACTTGGGCAGACTCTAGTTGCAACTATTACTGTGACTCAGTCCCCGATTATGGCCTCTGCGCCGACTAAAATATATGAAAAAAGGTTTTACCCTGGTTGAAATGCTCGTTGTAATTGTGGTTATGGGGATCTTGGCGGCCCTGATTTCTACCAATCTCTACGGAGCTAGGACTCGCGCCACCGATAGCCAAAGGAAGACCACGCTCAATCAACTCAAAATCGCCCTCCATTCCTACTACGCCACTTACCACAAATACCCCCTCTGGACCAATGGTTTGACTTTCAATGCTTGCGGGGTAGGTGGGACTAGTAGTTGCACCACCTCATTCACCGCCGACGGGGTTGAATATTTAAACAAACTGCCAAAGTCTGGCTCATATTTTGATTTCCGCTATTACTCTTGCCTCAACGAAGATGATTTTCGCCTAAAAATTAGTTTAAACAACGCCTCCGATCCAGACATTGCCATTTCTAAAGCAAGATGTCCAGAAGGTTGCAACACAACCTACAGCGCAAATACCTATGTACTTTGCGCAAACTAATATGCTAAACTAAATTCCATGCAAAAGATTATTTTCCCCACCATTACTCTCCTATTACCCCTATTTTTTTTGACGCTTACCTCCAATTTTTATAGTGTCCCCAAACAACTCTTGCTTATTGCAGGTATTATGTTGTTACTCCTCAATTTAGCTTTCCAAATTTTCCAAACCAAAACCTCAAAAACCAATACCTCTCCCATCCGCTTTGGTTTATATATTTTTAGTTTTGCCATTCTCCTCAATCTCATCATCAACCCACTTGGTAGGCTCGAAGCCGCCATCGGTCCTGCCACTATGTACTTGAGTCTCGTCATCTGGACTTATTTTGCTTCAGGTATTACTAGCCACAAACTCAAAGAGTGCATTTTATACTGCATGGTAGCAAGCTCAGCCGTCATCTCGCTCCATACTATCGCTCAGCTTACTTTCCTTTACAAACTCACGGCACTCCCGGCATTTATGCAATTTCGGGGGTTCTCGCTCACTGGTAATCCCCTGGTTTCCTTGAGTCTCATCTTGATTGGCGTGGCTGTCTCGCTCTATCTCTCATTCAAAGCCACTCGGTTAAAAGCTATCTTTATCGCCTCCGCCACTCTCCACATCATCGCTTTCGTGGCCTTGGGTTCACTCCTTTTACCAGGCCAAGAACTGGCCCTCAACCTGCTCCCCCTCCAAGCAGCCTGGAACATCGTCCTTGATGCTATGAAAAACACCCGTTCGCTTTTGTTTGGTGTTGGCCTCATCAACTTTTCCAATTTTTACACCTCTGTCAAACCCCTCTTCCTCAACTCCACTCCGTTCTGGAATAGCTTACCAGACACCGCCAGCTCCGAACTATTCCAGATTATGACGACCACTGGCTTGCTAGGACTCCTAGGCTATCTCTCCATTCCTCTACTTGCCCTCAAATCACATGACTCGCAAGACTATGTTTCCCAAGCTCTTAAAATTGTGGCAGCAGTCGCCTTTGTGATCCTTTTACTTACCCCAGGTTCCCTCCTGATCAGCTTCCTTTTCTTTACCTCCCTTGGACTCACATCCGCAAAAGAACAAACTCACAAATCACTCGTCTTCCCCGCGCCTCTAGTTATTGCCATAGCCATCATTGGAGCAGTTGGTGCTGTTAGTTATTTCTCCCTTCGTCTGTTGACTGCCGAAATTGCCATGTACAAAGCCCAAAATGCTTTAGTTGCCTCAGACGGTAAAGCTCTCTACGAAGAGAGTCTCAAAGCCGTCAAGCTTTTCCCCCAGATGACTAGCTATCGTTTGACATATTCTCAGATCAATTTATCGCTTGCCACTGCCCTCTCTCAAAAACAGTCACTATCTGACGCTGAGCGCGAAAACGTCACCCAACTAGTCTCCCAAGCTGTCCAAGAAGGCAAATCCGCCACCAGCCTAAATCCAAATAGCGCGATCGTCTGGCAAAATCTAGGTTCTATTTACCAACAACTCATCAACGTCGCAACTGGCTCCGATCAATTTGCTATGGACGCCTACGCTCAAACCGTCAAACTAGATCCTGGGAGTCCCCTCTACCGCGTCACCTATGGCGGATTACTGTATCAGCTTGGCCAAAATACCAAGAAGGTAGAGGATCAAAACAATCTCTATGTCCGCGCCCAAAACGAGTTCCAAACTGCGATCCAACTCAAGCCCGATTATCCCAATGCCTACTACAATCTCGCCAAACTCCTAGAGACAGTCAAAGATTACTCAAATAGTGCACTCGTCATGCAAAAAGCCATTAGTCTCTTGGGTCCAGAAAGTCCAGATTTATCCCGTGCAAACGCCGAGCTCGAAACCATCAAAGCCAAAGCACCAAAAGCAAGTCCTTCACCTACTCCAACCTCAGAAGAGTCCTCCTCCTCACTATCTGAGCCCTCCCCCCTCCCATCGCCCTTAGATGGTGGACCAGTTGCTATCCCCTAAGTGCTATACTTAAATTATTATTTATAACCGAGGTTATATATGGCAGCTCAACAAACTAGTGTTACAGATTATCTAAAGACTCTCGAGACCGAAATCGAAAAAGTCGTTTTGAGCAAAAGCATCCCCGCCCTCCCAGACAACGTCAAAGAATTGATCGTCAAAATCTCGCCTTGGTTTGCCGCCATCTCCATGATCATGTTGCTCCCCCTCATTCTGGCTGCCTTTGGCATCTCGGCGGTTGCCTTGCCCTTTAGCTACCTCGGTGGACTCCACATGGGCTTTGGTTACACTATTTCGCTCGTATTCACTTTTGGTATGATCGTGCTCGAGCTCATGGCCCTACCTGGGCTCTTCAAACGCAAAGAAAGTGCTTGGAGACTCATGTTCTACTCAACGCTACTTTCACTAGTCCAGCAGCTCTTTAGATTCGACGTAGTCGGCCTCCTAATCGGCGGAGTCATCGGTTTCTATATCCTCTTCCAGGTCAAGTCCAAGTACACGAAATAATAGTTGACACGACATAGTTAATTCGGGTAAGCTTGGGGTATGAAACAATACTCCGACAATGTTAAGTCCGTTGCTAAAGACCTAAGAAGCCAAGGGTATACGTACCGAGAAATTTGCAGCTATCTGAATGAAAAAATCCCAAAATCTACCCTAAACGGATGGATTAGACATGTCCCTACTCCGCCGTGGTATCAAGAAAAAATTGACAAACTATCTCAAACAAACATCAAAAGGATTCATGAACTTGCTGCACTTAAAAACAAAGAGATTCTTATATCCAGACTCGAAGAAATCCGCACTCGAAACATCTCATTAATAAATCTCATTGACCTACCAGTCGCAAAACTCATCCTCTCGACACTCTACTGGTGCGAAGGGAACAAATATCCAAGTTCCAAGTATCTCAAATTTGGCAACTCTGATCAAAAAATGATTTCCTTATTTATAACTCTGCTCAGATTATGTTACAAGCTAGATGAGTCAAAATTTAGAATGACTGTTCAGTGTCGAGCAGACCAGGATCAGACAACACTCGGCAAATACTGGGAAGAAATCACCAAAATACCTTCATCCCAACATTACAGCCCCAGGGTAGACTCTCGATCAATTGGCAAGCCAACACAAAAACAAAATTATCGCGGCGTATGTGTCATTGACTATTTTGATTCTGATCTTCAGTGTGAGCTTCAATTTACTGGAGAACTACTTGGATCTATTGATTCTATCAATCTAGTGAAAAATCAGGTCAAGTAAGATACAATATCTCAAGTTAAATATATACCAGGGCCCTTAGCTCATCTGGTAGAGCGCTTCGCTGGCAGTGAAGAGGTGAGCGGTTCGAGCCCGCTAGGGTCCACAAAATTCATAAGCTCAAAAATTTACTTACTTAGCTGCACAACCAACTCCCCTACTTCCCCCATTCCCGCACTCACCCAAACTAGAGACTTGTGTATCACTTTATCAAACTCTATATCAATTTCTTTTCGCATTTCTGCGTCCACCAGCTCCATTTTGTTCACCACCACTATTTCTTTTTTCTCGGGCAATCCCTTTCCATACTTTTCCAGTTCCGCTCTCACTATTTTGTAATCATGTATCAACTGATCACTCAATGTTTTAATGGTGTAATGGTCTAATGGTTCAATACTTGGTGCTATCACGTGCACGAGCGTATTTACCCGCTCCAAGTGTCGCAGAAACCACGGCCCGATCCCTTTCCCTTCCCACGCATCTTCTATGACTCCAGGCACGTCCACGATGACGATATTTTGTTTTTTATCACCTTGGTCTATGTGGAGAACTCCTAGATTTGGTTCTAGGGTTGTAAATGGATATCCTGCAATCTTGGGGTGCGCATTGGTTAAAGCTTTCAAAATAGATGATTTGCCCACATTCGGCAGTCCCACAATCCCCACCTCCGCCACTACTTTCATCTCTAGCAGCAACCATTTTTCGTCTCCCGGCTTGCCTGCCTCAAACTCCATCGGGGTCTGGTTGGTAGCCGAGCGAAACTGGAAATTCCCTCGTCCTCCCCTGCCTCCCCAAGCCGCCTCAAATTCCTGCCCGTGCTTGGTCATATCTACCATCAATCGTCTCCCCTTCATCACCGATTCCAATGTTTCTCTCTCACGCAAGTTTGCCTCGCCGTACTCCTTTGATATCTCATACACCATTGTCCCCACTGGGATCTTGATCGTGAGATCATCGGTATTTTTGCCGTGCATGTTTTTCTCCCATCCGCGGTCTGCATTTTTCACTATAAATTTCTTGGTAAAGTTAAACTCAACTAGATTGGGGATATTTTCATCCGCCCTCAGGATCACGTCTCCCCCGTCGCCTCCGTCACCGCCGTCCGGCCCACCCTTGGGCTGGTATTTGCCGTGCAAGAAATGCACGCTTCCATCCCCACCGTCTCCTGCCTTGATATAAATCCGTGCTAAATCTTTCATGTGAGTTCATTATACCAGAGAAAAACTATTCAAACCGCATCACAATTTGACAAATTAAGCTACCTCTGCAAAACTACAGCATATAGCATATATAGTAAAAGATTATGAATAGTGTAGACAGTTCATCCCTAGGGGAAAAGCATTCAGTAGCCGAAATAGTTAGCTCTATTCCTAAAGATCCTGACTTTCAAAGATTGCCAGGTCCATTGCGTTATCAGAGAGTAGAAAATGATCACAATCAAACATTTTTTATGAGCGTCGAAGTTGATCAATCTGCTTCAATCCCAAAACCAGATACCAAAGTAGCTATTAATCCAGACCATCATTTATTTCCAGAGCTTAATACGGTTTCAGTTGACAAAATAAATCAACACGTGCAGAAAGAAGCTTCAACTAATCTAGATATTGTATTCAATGAAGGAGCAGACTCCGAATTACTTCAAAGCATAGATCAGTTAGACAACCTTTTTACAGTACAAGGGCCTAACTTGAACGATGTTAATGCGATTAGACTAGCCTCCACAACTACAGAGGATGCAATTTATATATTTCACGGAGACAAGGATATTGCTGACAGCAAGACAGATGTTACTATTATTACAAGAAGATACGAGCATGGCACCCCAACATACTACATTAAACGAGGTGGTCAACAAGCCGTGAAAATTGATAATGGGGCTGAGAAAATTTTCCATAAAATTGCTAATTCTGCAAATGATGTATTACAAAAAGTGAGTACAGATATTGCGGGAAAAACTGCCAACGCGAATGAATTGCAAGAATATAGAAACAGAAGATATTTACGAGAAAAAAGCGATGCTGGACGAAGTCAGGAATCCTTCAACTTTCATAACACTACAGAAATTCTTGATGCAACCAATGCTTCAGCACCTATTGCAAGTTTTATAAAATTTCCTTTTGATAATGTCTAGTTAACAAATGGTACAAACTAGTGCACAATGATCACTCACGCCAGATACAATCTGAACTTCTAATACTTTATATCTTTTAGTCGACCATGCGTAATCAACTACAAACTTGAGTCTCCCTACTTCTTCTCTATTGCCGTAGTGCAATACAGGATCCAGCGTGGTCTGGACCTCATTCGGAATATTATCTTTAAAATTTTCTGCAAATATTTTATAAAGTTCATTGCCTCTTGGGATATTAAAGTCCCCACACAGTACAACCTCTTGTCCTGATAGTATCTGGATTATCTTCCCCATCTCACTCCGTTGTCGCTCATTCACGAGCCCACCTTTCGTCCACGTCCCGTGAACTGTCGCTATTTTATATGTACCATTTGGCGATATCACGTCGGCCACGATCAAAACCGGGGCATGCGTATCTTGTCCGTGGATCGCCAAATGATTTTTATCATAAGGTCCCAAGTATGTTTTGTTCACATTGTGTAGCGGATATTTACTCATGATCACCTCACCCCAACGCCGTCTGCCCTCTATCACTTTTTCTCTATCTTGATCCGCCAGATAACCCCACGCGCTCTCAACATACGGATAATCACAACTCAGTCCATCCAGGGTGTCTTCAAATACTTCCATCATACAAACAACATCGGCCTTTTCCCTCGCCAAAAACTCTCGTATTTTATCTAAATGTTTCTGCCCCTCAATATTTACGCTCACCAGTTTTATACTCATCACGCCCCATTATACCCGCCCGACTCCGATTGACACTCCCAATCAACTAATGACATAATGAATTAATTCATTATGTCATTATAAGAAAGGATTAATATGGCACAAGTTTCCAAAAGATATTTAAATCCCAAAACTGAGCAACAAATTTTTGACACTTTTATCGAGAGCTTTACCTCTCTCTCCTCGCCTGCCAAAGCCGCCGAGTTCCTCTACGATCTCCTCTCTCCCGTCGAACAGGTCATGCTGGGCAAACGACTAGCCATCGCCTACATGCTTATGAAGGGTTATCCCCAGCGCACTGTGGCTGACACTCTCAAAGTCAGTCAGGCCACAGTTACCAAAGTGAACGCTTCCCTCAAAATCGGCGCTGGTTACCGTGCTATCATCTCCCATATGTTGCAAAAAGAAAAAATTGTGGCTTTCTTTGATAATCTCGAAGAAAAAATCGATCGTCTCCTCCCTCCCAAGGGTGCCAACTGGTCACAGCATTACAAAGCTAGCTACGCAGAGAGGGCCAAACACAAAAAATCTTTTTAATTTGGTATACTAGACTCAAATTATTCTAGTCGGAGCTATGTTATATGGAATTCTTCATCCCCATCATCATCGTCCTCGTCCTCATCTCCCTCAAGCAAGTCAACGAATACGAGCGCGGAGTCGTCTATACCATGGGTAGATTTAGCTACATCATCGGCCCAGGCTGGAAAATCGTCATCCCCATCTTTCAATCTTTTCAAAAAGTCGACATCCGCACCAAAGCCGTCGATGTCCCCAAGCAAGACACCATCACCAAAGACAATGTGACCTGCAAAATGAACGCGGTCATCTACTACAAAGTGACCGATGCCGGCAAAACCATCAACGAAGTCGAGGATGTTTTCTATGCCATGCTCCAGCTAGCCCAGACCACCATGCGCCGCGTTGCCAGTGAAGCCACGCTAGATGAGCTCCTCTCCCAGCGCGAAAAGATCGCCACCAAAATCCTCTCCATCGTGGAAAAACACGCCACAGCTTGGGGTATCGACGTCCAAACTGTCGAGCTCAAAGACATCGAACTGCCAGAATCTATGGTGCGTACCATGGCCAAGCAAGCCGAGGCCGAGCGCGAGAAACGCGCGACTATTATCAATAGTGAAGGAGAGCTCATGGCTAGTGCCAATTTAGCCCAAGCTGCCACTCGCCTCGCCAAGTCCCCTGGTGCCCTACACCTGCGCACCCTCAACTCGATCAACGATATCAGTAGCGACGCCAGCAATACTATCGTCTTTGCCGTCCCCATCGAAGTCCTCAAAGCCATTGAGGGATTCTCAAAGAAAAAATAAATAATAACGAAAGGTTGATGGATAAAATTTTGCCGACATTACAGGCGCGTGAGCTGCATGTACCGGAGGTCACAAATTTTCGTCCAGCAAGCTTTCTAAGGACTATGAATTTTTTCGAAAAAGTCTACCAGTTAGTTCGACAAATCCCAGAGGGTAAAGTCACAACCTACGGCGACATTGCCCGCGCTTTGGGTACAAAAGATTCTCGTCGTGTAGGTCATGCCCTCCACGCCAATCCAGATGGTGACTCCACTCCTTGCCACCGCGTAGTAAATAAAGACGGCAAACTATCTGAAAGCTATGCCTTTGGCGGCTCCCTCGAGCAATACGCCAAACTCAAATCAGAAGGTATCGCATTCCTCGACCGTACTCACGTCGACCTAACCAAGCATCTATATCAATACTAAAAGATTGGCGGGTCAAATTTTACGGACATTACAGGCGCGAAGCAGCATGTACCGGGAGATAAAATTTCGATCCGACAAGCTTTAAAAATCAAATGCGTATGGCACTTCTAGCTTAAACTTATTAGTTTCCACCATTCTCTTCACCTTCTCGACAATTTTTGGATCAATCTCTTCAGATTTACCCTGCAAAACCAGGTCAGCCTCACTGTAAGTGAATCCCATTTCCTCCTCATCTGTCTGTCCATACCACAACCCAGCCGATGGCTTTTTCGTATAAAAAATCTCAGGCAGCCCCATCTCCTTTGCCATCTCCCACACCTGGGTCTTGTATAGCCC
>JBAQEX010000082.1:0-1804 GCA_049286965.1 Microgenomates group bacterium
GTGCACGGCTGAGCGAAAGTTTGCCATGGTCGTTGACTTGTCACGTATTATGGCGAGGGAGTTGCGAACGAGCGGATGATCGACGATGGTAACCGATAAGGTTTTATTTGCTTTAGCTTGTGAAAGTAGGGTTTTTTCGTCGTATGCTTTGGTCATTGGGGATATTATATACAATCCAAGATTTTTGGGAGTTTTAATACTCCTTCCTCAGCCGTCATGTGGCCTTGGTTGTGGAGGGTGATGATCTCAGGATTGAGCTTTTCTAAAAACATTTGGCGGTTTTCTTCGTACGGGACCCAAGGATCGTTGTCGGAAAAAATGGTGATAAAACTATTTGATTTAGACTTTATCTGACTAAAGTCCATGGGAGATTTGATCCATGGATCGGCAAGGCGCCATGACTCCGCGCTTTTGAGATTGGTGAGCGTAAACCAAGGAGCCACAAGGACGACTTTGGCTACTTTGCCATTAGTTTTTTCGAGGTAGCGCATGATGGTTTGGCAACCGATGCTGTGACCGATGAAAATATCGCTCTGGCGAATGTCGCCCGCCAACTCAGATAAATAATCTATCCATATTGGGATGGTCGGCGAGTCTGTATCTGGCATCTGCGGAGCGACGACGACGTATCCCCTATTTTCCATTTCTGTTTTGGCCCAGGGAAACCAATCACCACGTGGTGATCCGCCCCAACCATGGATGAGAAAAATACGAGTTTTTGACATGAGTATATTGTAACAAATTATTTTGATATCATGATTTAAATCATTATATCGCTAGCATTGATTATTTTTTGGATGGTTTTTTGGGTAATGGGTAGGATGTTCTCAAGTTTTACGGCTTCAGCTAGTGGGAACCACTTGGCTTCCTGGATTTCATCATTATCGATCTTGGGGGTTGGATCCCCTATCAATTTACACTCAGATTGGAGACCGACAAAGTGCTTTTGATCGTGGAAGTTTTTATCAAAAACAAACTCCGCCACCTCGATGACGCGGACGAATTTGACGTCTAGCCCCACTTCTTCTTTGACTTCACGAGCACATGTTTGGGCAATGCTTTCTCCCCATTCGATGTGACCGCCCATCACTACCCATTTGTCCGGCCATTTGTAGGATTTAACTAGGAGGATTTCATTTTTGTCGTTTAAGATAAAGCAACCGACCACGATTTTGGGAAACTGTTTGTCCATAACTCAATGTTAGCACTATAAATTCATACTGAAAAAAATTCCATCGATTTGAAATCCATATTCCCCTAGATAATGGGTTATGTGGGGAAGCGTATCGCCTACCAACTTGTTTTCTGCGATATACCCGTGGAGTAGCCTAGCTCGAGCTCGACTCCAACCAACAACAACGTCTAACATATTTTTCCCGATTCCAATGTGGCGATATTCTGGATCTGTTTGGAAATGAATCAAAGATGCTGCCCGCTTTGAATTGTGATCCATCATGACAACGGCGCTACCTACAATCTCGCCTAGATGAATTGCCTCACAGACACAGGTCTTCCTATTGCTGATAGTTGAGCCGATAGAGATATCTTTAAGTCGCGCGATGTTCATCGTGCGTATTTTGACAGATTTATCGATAAAATCAAGGTTCGGAGATATTGTGGTGTATCGATGATTCGAATCATCGAATCACTGCTACGAATAAACTATATTTCTATTCTAAAATTATTGCCTATGACTGAGAAGCCTAGTTCTCTGAAGAATTTTGACACATGAGCAGTATTGTCTTCAAGTAGCAAACTTGATCCTATATACCCTTTGATGTACGACATGCTTAATCTTCTACCC
>JBAQEX010000083.1:0-1519 GCA_049286965.1 Microgenomates group bacterium
CTATATCCACCCCGTGTCCACTGCCACACAGTAGTATCCCCCTGTCCTCTGTCCCGTCCCCTTCAATTGCTTCAGCTACTTTCAGGGCAAAGTCAACATAATCGTTGTCGGGGTCATAAACGTAACACCCCACATCCTCCACTTCATACCCATTTTCCTGCAACCACACTTTTAGGGATTCCTTTATCTCAAATCCTCTGTGATCAGCTCCCAGGTATATTCTCATACTCCTATGCTACCACATCTAGTAAATTCTCATAGAAAAATTGGCGGATCAAATTTTGCCATGAAAATAGCGTCATGCAGGCCAGATCGTTTTGGTGCAGTGTAGTGGATCGAAGCGAAGCGGAGACCGTCACACAAACCAAAATTGGTCAGGCCGAATGACTACTTTTTAGAACCATTCAGGACTCACAAACTTGATCAGCGCCGACAAAACAATCTGCACGTAAGCTTGTTTTCTATCTAACTCTCCTTTGGTAAATATCCCTATCGCCCCCATCTTTTGTTTCACATTCTCCTCCCCCGTCATCTCATTCATGATCGGCCCGAGCTCTCCCCCTTTTTGTATTTTTTGCGCTATTTTATCTGGCAATTCAAAATACAACCCGCCCGACAATCCTATTTTCTCAGTTTTATCAATTATTGCGACCCAAGCGCAGTCAAACATTTTGTTATTAATTACACAAACTCCGCCCTCCACCCCCACACCGTAATCATTGTCTCCAATACTATTTTTAGCTCTATTTATTGCCCCGTTTATCGTCTCCTCTTCACTCCTTGGCTGTTCGCTTACCCCACTCAATGCCTCAACTCCTTCCACAATACAATCAGGCCAGTATTTGCGAAAAGCTTCCTCTACCGCCCCCACTTTCACTGGGTTTTTGCTTCCTACGACTACTTTCATGCCACCCCAAGCTTCAATTTGGCTTCATCCGACATCCTATCTTTACTCCAAGCCGGCTCCCACACCAAATCCAAGATTATTTCATAATCGCCTAGCGGTTTTATTGCCTCCCTCACTAGTTGGTCAATCACAGGAGCCAGTGGGCATCCGGGGGTAGTTAGCGTCATGATCAATTTGATCTTTTTGCTCTCTACCACCACATCATAAATCAACCCCAGACTCACAATATCGATAAACAGTTCTGGGTCCATCACTGTCTTGAGCCTGTCGTAAACCTGATTTTTTGTTATCACAACAAGGATTATACTGTAAGAGATGAAAACTTATCCCTTGGGCTGGCAATCGTGGAGCCCACTATCTGGTAGTCCTTTTCGCCTCCCGCTATGGGACTATCCTCCATCTAACTATCAAACCCCCTCACTTACAAAATCTGTGCACACTGCCAAACCATCCATTTCTCTTTGGTGCTCGTGGCACGGCAACGGCACCAAAATCAACGAAAAACTGATCATAAATCAGGCTCTCAAACTCCAAACTCATCCTTACACTCCCAAATATATTTTGATCGACGATGGATGGTGTTCCTGGGGTGACTGGGCTAGCCCATCTCCC
>JBAQEX010000084.1:0-3987 GCA_049286965.1 Microgenomates group bacterium
ACTCCTTGCTTGGCCCACCCTTCGAGATCGCCTGATGGATAGTGTGACTTGTGACCAAGATCGCTTTCTATTTCTTTGTAAATGTTTTGGACTGAAGGTGGTAACCTGACACCCTGGTTTACCGCAAAACACAATCCGTTGGCTTGCCCAGCGCCGTGATATGGATCTTGACCTAGGATGACAACCTTTACATTATCAAAAGGCGTAAGCTCAAAAGCGCGGAAGACAAATTTGGGTGGGGGATAGACTATGCTACCTAGATATTCTGACTTTACAAAACTTGCTAAATCTTTGAAATAATCTTTTTCAAATTCTGAGTTTAATACTTTTTTCCAAGTTTTTTCAATTTTTACTTGCATGGTCGAGTCCTACTTTAATCGATTTGATAAATTCCATAAGCAAATAGCAGACTCCTACGATGATGGCGACGTAGCCCAAATCAGTTAGTGGCACCGCAGCAAAATGAAATAGTTCGGCCGAAGCACTAAACGAGAAGATTAGAAATAGTAAAATGGTGGTGATACCTGAGATGAGCCAAAATGAATTGTTGCGCGAACTTGATCTAGCTTTAAATACTGAGATATTTGAGAGCTTCACTTTGATGAGTACTAGGTTACAAAGGACTAAAGTGATAAAAGCGATAAACCTGGCAGCCCCTTCACTGGCATCGTTTGAAAGTGCAAAAATATAGGATGCCAGACTAAATCCAAAAATGATAGAACCGTCTATAACTCCCTGGAAAATATGAGTACTATCAAACAATGGCAAACTAAGTTTGCGCGGCGGGCGATCCATGATGCCAGCTTCTGCATCCTCTACTTCAAAAATGATGGAGCAAGCAGGATCGATGATGAGTTCGAGGAAGGCGATATGGAGCGGATAGAGGACGGGTGGCAAACCCAAGAATAATGGGGTGATGGCGATGCCAGCAATCGGGATATGGATAGCAAAAATATAGCCTATGGCTTTTTGCAGATTGTCATAAATACGACGCCCCATTTTGATGGCGTCTACGATAGAAGAAAAATCGTCATCGAGGAGGATAAGGTCGGCTGATTCACGAGCGACATCCGTACCTTTCTCGCCCATGGCGATACCGATGTGAGCAGATTTTAGTGCTGGAGCATCGTTGATCCCATCGCCAGTCATGGCTACTATTTCGCCACGATGTTTGAGAGCCTCGACTATTTTTAGTTTTTGGTCGGGGACAATGCGGGCGAAGATATTTATATCTTTGATTTTGTGACCGATTTCTTCAATCGACAAAGTTGCTAGTTCTGAACCCGTGATGAATTTCGTAGGATTCAAGATCCCGGCTTGCTTGGCTATCGAGACGGCAGTGCCTGGATAGTCCCCAGTGATCATGATCACACGGATACCCGCCTTGTGGCAGAGCTCCATAGACTCTCTGACGCTCGGGCGGATTGGATCGACAAAGCCAATCAGTCCCAAAAATTCGTAATCCAAATCTTTTTGACTGAGCGGGAACTTTGCACCTTTAAAAACTCCCCGTGCCACGCCGAGCACCCTTTGGCCATCCCCCGCTAGGGTGACCATCTCGTCCATCCATTTTTTGGTATCTGACTTGCTCAATTTGCATAGCGACATAATAGTTTCTGGCGCTCCTTTAGCGCTAATGACCAAATCTTTTGCCCACTTCGGTTGCCAGATACGCGTCACCGCCATGACCTCCTTGGACAAGTTGTAGGCGTGTTTTAGATGCCAACCCTGTAGCTGGTCATCGCCAATTAGCTTATCTAGATATTTACGATTGATTTCTTTTTCTAGGGGATCAAAGGCAGAGCGTTTGCTGGCTAATTTGGCAAAAGTGAGCAGCTCAAATTCTTTGATTTTATTGGGCAGGAAACTAACGAGTTCCATATTGTTTGAGGTGAGGGTGCCGGTTTTGTCGACGCAAAGGACGGTAGTGGCACCCAAGGTCTCGATGGACTGATTGTTTCGAGTCAAGACGTGGCTTTTGGAGATACGCCAAGCGCCTAGAGCCAGAAAAATGGTCATGACGACTGGAAACTCCTCGGGTAGCATGGACATGGAAAGGGTGAGTCCGCGGAGTAAGCTCGTGAGGAAGTCGTGCGTGAGATAGTAATAAGAAACAAAGAGGATCAGACAACACACTAGACCGACAATACCAAATATTTTGACGATCCGGTTGATTTCTATTTTGAGGAGTGGCTCGCTACCCTCGACTGTCTCTAACGATTTGCCTATTTTGCCTATTTCGGTCAGGTAGCTGGTGGCGGTGACTTTGGCCACTCCGGCCCCTTGCACCATGAGCGAGCCAGAATAAATTTTGTTTGATTCGGAACCCAAACTTTTGGTAATAGGCAGTGACTCGCCAGTTAAGAGCGACTCGTCGCACATGATATTTTGGCACGTGACGAGCTCGCCGTCGGCTACGATGCGCGAGCCTTCTTCCACAACCAGCAAATCACCCACTACTACTTCGCGGCTATTGATCCTCATGTGTTTACCATCTCTGATTACTATAGCCATGGGGGCACCGAGCTCGCGAAGCGCTTCTAGGGCTCTTTCGGTTTTGCGCTCCTGGTACAAAGTGATGCCGATTACAAAGAATACAGAAAACCCGAGTGCAAGGGAGTCTTTGGGCTCTCCGAGAAAAAGATAGATCAGCGCGATCAGGAAGAGGATGAGGATCATGGGTTCCTGAAAGACCTTGAGGATGAGCGAGAAAATGCTACTGCGTTTGGTGGTTTTGATTTCGTTGAAACCGTTCTCTTTGAGACGAGATAGTGCGACGGCGGTAGTGAGTCCGATGATTTTGTCCATAATTTGCGTTAGCTATATGATAACGCATATATTGAGTCATAAGTACCTAGAGTTGGTACTAGTCCTGATATACTGTAGATTATGAATGATTTTAACTTTATAACGATAAATGGTGAGCCAGATCCTGTGGACAAACAAGTAATGATAGACGGCATGTTGGCGTACCATGCTAGTAAGGGTCATGTACGTAAGTCGGACGCATTTTCTATACTGATAAAAGACTCCAGCGAAAATCTTTTGGGGTGTGTGATGGTTTCGTTTTTGTGGAACGGGATGTCTATCCAATCACTTTGGGTTGATGATTTGGTTAGAGGACAAGGTTTGGGCCAGAAACTTATGACTATGGCAGAAGAGGAAGGTGTCAGGCGAGGCTGTACGATTGCATATACAGATACTTTCACTTGGCAAGCACCTGGGTTTTACGAGAAACTTGGTTATAAACTGCATGGAAAGCTAGAAGGATTCCCCGAGGGAAATGCGCTCAGTTATTACTGTAAGAAGTTGATATAGATATAGAGATGATCCTCACCGTGATAGTCTTCCCAACAGTATTAGTGTCAGACCGACACATGCCACGCCTACAGCGGTAAGTTTTTGTTTCATATCCTCTTTTTCACCTAAAATATATATTCCAAATAACACTATCAAGGTAACGCTCATACCACTGACGTAATTCGTAACTGCCAATGAACCATACAAAAGTGCATATGTATAACCATATGCACTTAGCGCCCTAGTTATAAGCAATGCGTAGATTTTTTTATCATGTATATGTTCAATTTGCGCAATTACATTAATACGTTTATATAAAACTAGTAGCCACATAAGCACTGTACCAATAAGCGTAAATGTAAAGAAATAGCTCTGGAAATCTAATTGTTGTAAGTTATATTTCTCCAACACTGCGTGGAAGCTAAACCACATCATCGCGAATAACCCAATAAGGATTGATTTACTCCGCCATCTATTGTTCTGGTGTAAATTAAGCATGAGAATACTGATTAGAATTATCAAGCCTCCCAGCATCTGGAGTGGTGTGGGCAATTCACCCAAAATAATGAAGCCCAGAATGGTGGTCATCAATAAGCGAAGGTTATAAAGAATAGTAAACAATGAGGCTTCTAGATTTGATAATGCCCAAACATTGGTAATCATTAAACCAGCTAACATGAAGCCACC
>JBAQEX010000085.1:0-33210 GCA_049286965.1 Microgenomates group bacterium
CAATACGGGGAGTGTAGGACTGTACTATAGCTACCTTGGTATCTTTACCCTACTCATCATCATCCCCCTCGCCTATATCCAGAGCGATCACAAACACAGAGCCAAACTCGCGGGAATAGCTACTGCCCTGAATTAGTCGTGCGAGTGAGGAGCTGCATGATTTTGGCGATGATGGACTGGGAGGCCTGGGTGGGGGTCGCGGTTTCTAGTTTATCTAGATAACTTTTCTGCTCTGATTTTGGGGAGTTATCTTTTTGATCTTTCATGAAATGTCGACCTCCAGATTGGCTAGTGAGTTGTACCATTTATTAAATTTTGTTAGGTGGCCGGCTGTCGGCCTTTTGTAGGGCGAGCCGGTGTTGTAGGCTGTCGTGAGCTCGACTGGGTTTAGATCGTTGTAGTGATCAAAGTTGCGTTTGTGGTAGCGGGCAATCAAATCGATATTGATAGCAGGATCAAAAAGACCAGTTGGGGTGCCGCGGTAGCCGATGCCGCGGGCCGTGCCATATAGTAGCTGACCTAGGCCGTATGAGGCGTCGTGAATGCGTGGTTCCTGGCGCACCGCGTAAGTATTGCCACCGGACTCGACCATAATGGTGGCAAAGATCAAATCGGGGTCGAGATCATAATCACTGGCTGATTTGCGGATCAAAGCGCCATATCGCGCCCAAACTAGATTGGCGCGCTCGACATCGTTTTTGCCTCTTAAATCTTTGACAGTGAGAGGGGTGATAGTTTGGTTAAGCTCCGAGCTATTTGGAAGATCGGAACTTTGGACAATGATAGGCTGGGTAGTGGCTAGGGAGATGGCGAGTGCCATGCCAGAGACATACTTAGACAAGTGCTCAGCGTCGACTGCACGTGAGATAAACCAATCATAGAGGGCTTTGTTTTTGAGTTTGAGTTTGTCTAGGAGACCACCTGTGATTGTGACCATTTATTTTTCTTGGATAACTATGTTACTTATGACGACAGGTTCAACTGGGCGGTCGTTGCTGCCGGTTTTACCTGAGGCAATCTTGTCTACTACATCGAGCCCAGAGGTTGCCATACCAAAGATGGTGTAGCTGGGAGGTAAAGGATAATCAGCGTGCATGATAAAGAATTGACTGCCGTTGGTATTTGGCCCTGAGTTGGCCATGGCTATCGTGCCCCTTTTGTACTCGCCGCTAAACTTTTCATCGGCAAATTTATACCCGGGGCCGCCCATCCCAGTACCCGTGGGGTCGCCACCTTGGATCATAAAACCAGGGATGACGCGGTGGAAAATGACCCCGTCATAAAAATGATCCTGGGCGAGGAACACGAAGTTGTTGGTGGTGATAGGGGTTTGTTTGGAGAGCTCGACCGTGATGTCGCCAGCGGAGGTTTTGATGATGGCCGTGTAGCTCTTGCCTGCTTTGGTGATGGACTCGGCTTTTTGATATTGTTTTTGTGTTTTTGGCATAGGACTATTCTCCTGTATTTGATTATTATTTATTACTTCGGTTTTTGGTGTGGGACTGGGACTGGTTTTTTGTTCAGTTTTGAGGCTTGGCTTGATCAAGGCCCAGCCGACGAGTACGAGGATGGCGATGATGAGGAAAATGTTGAGCGACTTTTGCATATAGTGACTATACTACGACTTGCGGTTTTTTGGCAAAAAATCGAAGCGTAGAGTAATGAAACAGCGGGAAGATGAATAGTGCGAGCATTCCCGTCATACCCAATCCAAAGGAAATGGTGGTTTTGGCGGCAAGAGAGGTGATAAAAATTGGGAGCCAGACAGAGTTGAGTTGCTCTAGGTTGTTCATGGTCGAGACTAGGGTAGCTTTGTAGTTGGAGGGATAAATAGTCAGGAGATAGTTTTGGTAGATGATTTTGCGATATCTAAAGAATGAAATAGCGATGATCATAAAGAAGCCGAGGATGTAGGGCGAACGTGTAAAACCAGCTACGTACGTAGCGGCGAGGATCAAGACATCGAGGATGAGATAATTTGATAACTCTAGATGACTCAGATACTTGATAAAGGGACCCATGGCCGCCCCCACTACTGAGGAGATACCAAATATCCAGCCCAGTAATTCGGGGCGAACCCCAAAGTCTTTGATTGCTAGGTTGAAGGTATCTGTGCCGCTGCCATAAAGGCCGGAAATAATGCCAAAAGTGAGGCCAAAGATGAGGATGTGACGTTTGCCTACAATATTTTTGAATTGTGGGAAGACAAATTTGACGGTAGAAATGGAACGTGGAAGATCGTGCATAAAGAATGTCACAAATAGCAAGCTCAGATAGGCTAGAGTGCCAATCATAAATGGATAACGATGATCAAAGTAGTAGGTCATGGGAACTAGAGAGATCAGGACCGCGTTGGCGATGAGTGAGATGGACATGGCTTTGCTCATGATCCTCGTGTAATCGTGGGTTTGTTTCTTGGCGACGAGTGAATCGTGGATCAACGCCTCGCCAGCTCCGCCGAGAAACGAATACCCAATGGCTTCAAACATGGCACCAGCAAAGATCCCCCATTTGTTGCTAAAGATAACATAGAGGGCTGTGGCTAGTGCGCAGGATAGCGCTCCCGTGCGGATACTGGCAACACGACCTACTTTGTCGGCAAAATAGCCTGTGGGGATCTCGACTAGGAGCTGGGTGAAAGAGTAAAAGGCGGCTAGCAGCCCGATATCGCGGATGGTAAAGCCTGCATTTTCGATAAAAAAGATGGCAGAGAGAGGTAGAAAAACGCGTTTGGCGAAGATGCGGATGAAGACAAAGAGCTTGATGTTTGTATTTGCAGTTTTGATCATATCCATGGGGTGAGTCCTAAAATTTTTGTGCCCCAAGGAGGAATCGAACCTCCGACCTACTGCTTAGAAGGCAGTTGCTCTATCCAACTGAGCTATTGGAGCAATAAATTGCTCTATCCAACTGGCATCCCAGACAATTTCATGTCTGGATGCATTTCTCAAGTATTGCATACTTGAAGTGTAGCTATTGGAGCTAATCTAGTTAATTATAGCAGTGAAGCTGTATAATTCGACATGTAGCCGAGGTGGCGGAATGGTAGACGCACAACTCTTAAAAAGTTGCGATCGTAATAGTCATGCGGGTTCGATCCCCGCCCTCGGCACTAGATAGGATATAATAAGTAGGTCTACCCGGGGTGTGGCTTAGATGGTAGAGCGCCTCGTTTGGGACGAGGAGGTCCCCAGTTCGAGTCTGGGCACCCCGACATTGTGTTAAAATGTTTTGTTATGTGCGGGCTTGCCTCGCCGTAGTGAAACGAAGGCGGGTATAGTTCAGTGGTAGAACGGCTGCTTGCCAAGTAGCAGATACGGGTCCGATTCCCGTTACCCGCTCCCTGCTTTTGATTACAGACTAGGAGGTACTATGTCTAGGAGCTATGATGCGGTTGAAAAAACATACTCATTAGGACTTAATGTGACAGGGGAAGTTGAAGATTTGAATAAGATAGCATTTCCTGGCGTTGAGGTGCCGTTAGATGGTCCAGACATCAAGCATCTCAGTGATAAAGCAATACGTTCACTAGGATACAAAATTGCAAAACTAGCAATTCAATCTGGTTTGTTAGAAGATCCGCTATTTATTGAAAGAGGAATATGGGATAGTATTTCTTTATCATTAATTACTCATTATAATGACGAAAATAGCACTATTGGGGCTTCTTTGATTGGTGGAATATATCCAACGGATAAAGATAGATTGTTAATGAGTAAGGTGAATACTGTGATAAATTCCGAGAATTCATCTTAGTTAAAACAAGGGTTTTCTGGATATAGTGTAAGAGTTGGATTTGAATAGGAACACGGCAGGGCAATCTTCGAGTAGGAAACGCTGGAAATCTTGATAAATCTCTTTGCGCAACTTTTGATCAGAGGTACGACGACCGTCTTCGAGCAATTTATCGATCTTGAGATTGCTAAAATGGGTAAAGTTGGTGCCCTGGGTGGAGTGCCAAATCGAGTACTGGTCGGGGTCCACTGGCGGGGTAAAGTCAGCAAGCAATATCTGATAATCGCTTGTGACACTAGAGACTACTTTCACTTCCACCTCTACTCCCAGGACATCACGCCAAGATGTGGCGATACTTTCGGCAATATCAAGGTATTGCAACATAGTTTTGAGCTCGAGCTTGACCGCTGAGGGATCTTTGACGTCTTGGGCCAAGAGCGACTTGGCTTTGCTTGGATCGTAGTCATAGGTTTTGACGAGATTGTTGTAGGCCCAAGACTGCTTTTTGATCGGAGAAATAGTCCGCTCTTTGCCAAAGGTCTTGTCTTCTATGGCATAAGCTAGGGCTTGTCTGGTGGGCTTGCTAGCTAAAACAGTATCGTTGTTGTTGAAAAATAAAACACTCTGGGTATCGGTTGTATTGTTGTTGTCGGCTACCATGGTAGTTGTATCTCTTGTTAAAGCGTCACCAATAAAGGACAATTTTTCGATTGCGTCGACCTCGCCTAAATTGTAGGCAGTGAGACTACTAGTTTCTGTGGGATAGAATTTGTAAATCCGACGCTCATTACTGGTCTCTAAAGTCATGGATTGGATGACCCCGCTAAATACTTCGGTTTTGGTCAGACGATATGCACCTGTCCCGTATTTATTTTTCTTGATAATTGGACGCTCGACTGCAGAGAGAAATGGTGAGAAGGGTTCTTTTAAGTGATAAGTGATTGTGTCGCCTGTGCGCTCGACTTCGACATCTTTGAAGTTGTAGGAAATATCACTTGGCGTGAGCTTACTTCCGTCGCTCCAGTAAACATCGTCTTTGATCGTGAAAATATAAGTTTTGCCGTCATCTTTGATTTCCCAGGACTCTGCCAGATCGGGAGTGATTTTGCCGTCTGGAGTAACCTGGACTAGTCCCCTACTCATCAGGGATTGGATGTCCTGGGGAAAGGTTTCGTAGTTGTATTTGCCAATACGTCCAATTCGAAGCGTATGTTTGGGAGAGGGAATATAGCGCGCAAAAAAGAAAAAAATGAGGATCAGAGTCAAAACAATGACGGTTGTACGCGTGATAATCTTGCTATGGCGAGCGAGGAACCCTTGACTTACCCAATAATACCGACGTATCGTCTTGAACATAGGCTACCTAGATTGCATTGGCAATGGCCAACATAACAAAAATTATACTCAAAACAATAGTTGCGTAATACAAGGTTTTTTCTGCACCACGCTTGGCGTGATAATTGGTAGATCCACCAAAGACGCCGGATAAACCAGAGCCCTTGGCTTGGAGGATTATGGTCACAATGAGGAGGAGCGAGACAAGGATTTGTGCAATGAGTGTAGGCATATTTAGTCCCCTGGCGTAAATAAAGTAGTGATAAAGGAATAGGTTAAGCTCATGATAAATGACGCCAACACGAGTACCCAGAAAAGCCCCAAGTAGCCAGAGGGAATAGAGATGATACTAGAAGTATATCCAGGGAAAGTAAACCCAGATATGGCGATCCCGTCATAAATTAGGTCAAAAAGATAAAGCACTAATACATTGGTGAGCCAGCGGAAAAGTCCTAAAGTGAGTAAATTGATGGGCAATAACAAGAGTTTGATGATGGGGCTCAAGACAAAGTTGAAGACAACAAAGACAAGAGAGGCGATCAGGTAGGCAGACCAAGTGGAGTCGAGATGGATGCCAGCGAGGAAATACTGAGCTAGATAGAAGCTGGCCGCGGTTGCCAAAATGTTGAGAATAATTTTGCGCATATTTGCTTGATCTTATCATAAAGTGAAAAGTGTTTCGAGCTGGGTAAGGTAAATGTACCAAATGGAGGGAGATAGCCGACTTGGTCGTTGACAATGGCTGTGTTGCCCAGATTGGTGATTTGGTTGCCACTAAGCTCAGTCTTAACGAACTCTGGAGGGACATCACTGGCTACTTCAACCGAGACAAATTTGTCCTCAGGATTGGATTTGTAGGCGCCGGCGGGGAGTGGATAGTCATCTTCTTCGCCGTGTCTGACAAAGGCGATATGGCTAAAATCGAGCTTGTCAAAATAATCGATACCCCCAGTGGTATTGCCCCAGGTAGGATCGATTGAGACCCAGGTTTTTTTGCCTGTATCGTAATATTCGGGCCAGGCATGGAGGATGTCACTGGTAGTATTTTGAGGTTGGAGGTTGCTATTTTTGGTATAGCCATACCCATTGATTTCACGCGAGGGGATGTTTTGCGAACGCGATAGGGCCACAAAGGCGTCGGTAAACTCGGTACACAAGACAAGGCTCGGGGAAGTGAGTGCGGCTACAGCGCCTAATCTACCGAGATTCGAGTTTAAACCACCATAGTTGTAGGTAAAATTGTCGACCAAGTAATGATAGATATTGGCGGGAGTCTTGAGCTTGGCACCCAAATCACTGACTACGCTAGAGTTTGTTTGCCAAAACTTGGATTTTCGTGAACTCATAAAATTGGTACTGCTTGGATCGCTCAACTTGGGAACGGGATAAACAGTCGCATAGATCAGGACTTTGACTGTCATTTTACTTTGAGAATCGAGATTGTAGCGAGCTAACCAGTTACCACTATTGTCCACCCTGACCTCTTTTGGTTTAGGGGTGATAGAGGCGAGTAGGATGTGCTGATAGCTGGTATCACTGGGTAGCGCAAGCTCGGTATCGGCACTCCCGATTTCACTGTTTTTGAGTTCATAGGTCAAATCTAACTTGTAGGTCACAGAATCCCCAAACAATAAAGTAAGCGAGTCATTTTGGTGACCATCCCAGGTAAATACAGAATAACCGTCACTGGCGATCTTTGAACTCACTGGTGGATAGATATATTCGGACAATCCCTCGACACCTTCGATTTTGATAATCCTTTTGTAATTTTCGGCTTCATTGGCTTTTTCCAGGCGTGGAATATTGATAGTATAGGTATCGCCGATATTTTCGACTATGCCAAGCGCGTCATAGCTGAGCGTCAACGTCTTGACT
Source organism: Microgenomates group bacterium (assembly GCA_049286965.1). Lineage (GTDB taxonomy): Bacteria > Patescibacteriota > Microgenomatia > UBA1400 > UBA12108 > CAJAUT01. Next base: position 6,946 of record JBAQEX010000085.1, read on the forward strand.
TGGTCTTTACCTATTGCGGGGCTCCCGATAAGCATGTGGATGGTGGTGATGCCGTTTTGAGTATTTGACTGGGCAGAAAGTGGACCCAAATCGTCGTGGGCTGTGATATTTTGGAGATTGTCACCACTTGTGGCCAAGGTATATTCGGTAGCATAGATATGGGCAAGATTGTTTTTGAGGGAAATGGTGTGGGTCACCCTGGCTTCACCATTTTTTTTGATTGTATAGATGGACTCGAATGAAGTTGAAAATTCTTGTACTCCATAAGCCGGTTTTGGAAATAGCAGCAATATTGCCAAAATTAAAAACTTCATAATAGATAGAATAACATAGGCCTATTGACATGCGGGATATATTTGGGTAAATTAAATGTAAAGGAGATACATATGCCAATCACATTATACAAAAGACAAAAACAAATCCTAGATTTTATCGGACAATACATCCAAAAATTTGGGACATCCCCTACCCTACAAGAAATTGCTGATTCACTGGGGGTTTCGTCACTAGCCACAGTGCACGAACATCTGCAGACCCTAGTCAAAAAGGGAGTCATCCGTAGATTTGAGGGGGCGGTGCGGGGCATCGAACTAATTGATGCCAAAATAGGGGCAGTAATCGAGGGTATTGAGCTGCCGATCCTCGGATACATTGCCGCGGGCTCTCCGATCCAGCCCATGACCGACCCAAATGCAACGCTCCGAGTGGCCTCGTCGATGCTGTCTGGCAAGAAGCGCTCTTATGTACTGCAAGTGCGAGGTGACTCGATGATTGAGGAAGGGATACTGGATGGTGACTTTGTGGTCATAGAAGAAAAGAAAGAAGCGCGTGATGGAGAAATAGTGGTAGCTCTCCTAGATAATGGACTGGCAACGCTAAAGAAATTCTTTAAAGAAGCGACCAGGATCCGGCTGGAACCAGCTAACTCGACCATGAAACCAATCTACGCCGCCAATGTCACGATCCAAGGATCGGTAGTTGGACTTGTGAGACGATTTGGGCAATAATAGCTGTCTATGGAGTTTGCAAAAATAGTTTTTGACTTTATCTTGCATATTGATGTGCATTTGGGCCAGATCATCTTGGATTATGGCATGCTTACGTACGCGATCCTCTTTGGGATCATTTTTGTAGAAACAGGGCTGGTGTTTGTACCATTTCTCCCTGGAGATTCGCTCCTGTTTGCGGCTGGGGCTTTTGCTGCGCTTGGATCTTTGAATTTGTGGATCACCCTTGGTCTCATGGTGATAGCGGCGATCCTTGGGGATACAGTCAATTACTGGATCGGGCATTTCTTTGGGCAAAAACTGGTTGATAACCCCAAAGTCCCAATTAACAAAGAACATATTGAAGAAACGCAAAAGTTTTTTGACAAGCATGGCGGTAAAACGATAATCCTAGCTAGATTTGTACCGATTGTGCGCACGTTTGCCCCGTTTGTGGCAGGCATTGGCAAAATGCATTATGTCCAGTTTCTTTCATATAATGTGATCGGGGGGACGGCTTGGGTGTTGATTGCGACGTTTGCTGGATTTTTCTTTGGCAACATCCCCTTTGTCAAAGAAAACTTTTCTCTGGTAGTGCTTGGGATAGTAATGGTCTCGATAGTGCCTATGCTTGTGCCACTAGTTAAAAATTGGATCAAAAAATGAGCGATGGGACACTTTATGTAATAGGTACGCCGATAGGAAATCTAGGGGATATCACTTTGCGGGCTATCGAGACGCTAGGCAAAGTCGAAGTCTTGTTTTGCGAAGATAGTAGAGTGTCCTCGAGACTGATCAACCATTTGCTGGAGAAAGGTTTGATTACAAACAAGCCGAGATATGTCCCCTACAACGAATTTAATGAAGATCGTATTTTTGCCCAGATCGTAGAAATGGTATCGCAGGGTAGGCAAGTGGGACTGGTATCTGACGCTGGAATGCCTGCGATCTCGGACCCAGGATATAAAGCGATTCGCGAATGTCTAAATGCGAGCCTGAATGTCCAAATAATACCTGGTCCAACTGCTTTGACTACGGCGCTACCTTTATCGGGGATCGGCGGCGAGATTGCGATTTATTTAGGGTTTTTACCCAAGACTTCTGGCAAAGCCATAAAGATGCTAGAAGAATCCAAGGCCATGATGGACAAAATATCTTCAACACGGGTGGTATTGTATGTCTCGCCGCATAGATTACTTAAGGATTTGGCACATATCAAGCAAGTCATGGGCGAGGGTACCCACTGCGTCCTGCTGCGTGAGCTCACCAAACAATTTGAGGAAAGAATTGAAGGGAGTGTGCAGGACCTACTAGATAAATACACCATTAAACCGGTTAAGGGCGAGCTGGTGTTGGTTGTCAATCACGAGTAAATTATTGTTTTTTTGCTGCGTCGACTTGAGCGCGGAAAAGCTCGTCTACTTTGGGACCAAGTGCTTGTAAATCAAAATGCCAGCCGATAGGGTTGACTTTGGTGGATAAAATATCTTTGATCGAGGAAATAAGCGTGTCATCGGTTTCGGGTGGATTAGTGGCGAATACTTTGAGATACTCTGCATGAGTGCTAGTCTCATAATAAACTTCACGCCATCCTTTTGGATATCTGATGATAGCGAAGGGTTTATCAAGATCAACTCCAGCGTCGTGGAGATTGGTCATTAAATCTCTGGAAGGGCGTCTATCTAGCTCAATTGTGACATAATCCATGTCGCCTAAATGATCCCGCTGATTCCAGTATTCGGCTGCCATTTTAAAATCGTAGCCTGCTATTTCATTCGCACCTAAAACATTAACCATATGGGGCTTATAATACACTGACTCAGCATCAAAGTAAACTGCGACCGGTCATAGAACTAGGTTTGTTGATACCCAAAATTTTGAGGATAGTAGGGGCGATATCAGCGAGGATGCCACGAGGTAATGATTTGGCTTGGTTGAGATAAGGCTTGCCCACGATGATCAAGGGGACTGGGAAGCTGGAGTGCTCCGTATCTACTCCCCCATTTTCGAGATTGACCAGCTCCTCGACGTTGCCGTGATCGGCAGTGATGAGCATGGTGACATTGTCTTTTTGCATGACCCGCTCGTAGACTTTGGTGAGGAATGAGTCAGTAAATTCGCAGGCTTTGATCGAAGCTGCTAGGTTGCCAGTGTGTGCGACCATGTCGGGATTGGGGTAGTTGATGACGATGAGGTCATAGAGCTCTGCGTCGATGGCACGGCAGAGTTTGGTAGTTTGCTCAACGCCAGACATCTCTGGCTTTAAATCGTAAGTGGCTACTTTGGGTGAGGGTGTGATGTCGATATCTTCTCCAGGGAACTTGAGCTCGCGCTGACCATTGAAATAGTAGGTCACAAAACGCTCTTTTTCGCTTTCGGCGAGCTTGAGCTGGCGGCGACCATCGAGGGCGATCACGCGAGAGAGAGGCATTTCGACAAATTCGGGGGGATAGGCGATCTCAACAGGGAGATTTTTCTCGTACTCGGTCATGGTCACAAAACAAAGGTTGTTGGGTTTGTTGGGACGTTCGAATATTTGGGATTCTCCGACCTCAGATTTTATGTGAGATTTGTGATATTTGACGCCGTATGGATCGAAAGACTCGGCGTGATGTGAAAAATCGGCTTGCGTCAACGTGAGGGCACGGGTGAGTTCGCGGGGGCGGTCGATGCGATAATTGAAGAAAATGACTGCGTCACCTGAGGCGATACGAGGAGAGTCTGCAATGATGATGGGTTTGATAAATTCGTCATTCTCCTCTTGAGCGTGCCTTTTGGAGATAGTAGATAAGTAGTCGCTACTTGTTTCGCCGACCCCAGATACAAGGGCGTCATAGGCGACTTTGATCCGTTCCCAGCGGTGATCACGGTCCATGGCGTAGTAGCGACCCACGATAGTAGCAATCTTGCCTACTCCTATTTCACGGAGCTCATTTTCGATTTGGGATAAATACATGGGAGAGGAAACGGGGCCTGAGTCGCGACCATCGGTAATCAAGTGAAGAAATACCTTGTTTAGGTTTTGGGCTTTGCAAAATCGCAAGAGCGCATAGAGATGTTCATTGCTAGAGTGCACGCCACCCTGGCCAATCAAACCGAGCAAGTGGAGACTCGAGTTGTTTGTGCGGACGTGATCCACAGCCTTGAGAAATGCCTTGTTTTGCATAAATGAACCTGAAGAAATGGACATGTTGATACGAGGCAAATCTTGGTAGACGATGCGCCCAGCTCCAATATTTAGGTGCCCCGTCTCGGTATTGCCATCTTCCCCTTTAGGGAGTCCTACGCTCTCACCTGAGGCAATCAACTCGGTATGGGGATAGGTATTGCTCAACATGTTCATGGTCGGAGTTTTGGCGCGCAAAATCGCATTGCCTGCATAATCGGGCCCGATGCCCCAGCCGTCCAAAATTACTAATACTGCGCGAGATTTTTGCATGGGTATATTTTACTGCTAAACTTTGTTTTTCGTCGAGTTTAAATATGCTTCGATTTCGAGAAGTCGGTTGTATTTAGCAACCCGCTCTCCCCTGTCTGGGGCGCCAAATTTGGCGTAGTGAGCACCCATCCCCACTGCAAAGTCGGCGATGAAACTGTCGTTGGTTTCACCCGAGCGATGCGAGGCGATTTGGGTGATGTCGTTTTTCTCAGCGAGATTCATGAGTTCGATGGTTTCGGTCACGGTCCCGATCTGGTTGGGTTTGACAATGACCGCATTGCAGCTCTTTTTATCGATGGCCTCCTGGAGTCGCTTGGCGTTGGTGGTAACGAGATCGTCCCCGATGATCATGACGCCGTCAGGGATGGCTTGCATCAGTTTGGTCCAGCCGGCCCAGTCGTCTTGATCCAGACCATCTTCGATACCGAGGAGGCCGTAATCTTTGACTAGTGTTTTGTACAACTCGATCATACCGTCGCGATCGAGTGGTTTGGGGGAATCTTTGATGTTGTAAGTGCCATTTTGCACAATCTCATCGGCGGCCACGTCTAGTCCCAGGTATAGATCAACCCCCAAGCGGTAATTGGAGTTTTTGATCACGAGCGCCATGAGCTCGAGGGCATCGGCGTTGGTGAATAAATTGGGGGCAAACCCACCTTCATCCCCGACCGAGTGGATGGCGTTGCGATGGATGAGCTCTTTTTTCAAATTGACCCAAGTTTCGGTCCCTGCGCGCAAGGCGTCACTGTAACTCATGCGGGTACTGGGGATCACGTGAAACTCCTGGAAATCAAGATTGCCCGCGCCGTGCTTGCCGCCATTGATCAAATTGAAAAGGGGACCTGGGATCGAGAGCTCAATCCCTGGGCGATAGCGATTGCCGATATATTTAAATAAAGGGAACCCAGAAGCATTGGCTGCGGCTTTAAGACAGGCGATGGAGACGCCAAGGATCGCGTTGGCGCCAAGTTTGCTTTCGTTTTGAGTGCCGTCGAGATCGATCATAAACTGATCGAGTTTTTCTTGCTCTGTTACCTCCATCCCGATCAGTTTGGGGCCAATAATGGTATTGACGTTTGCTACCGCCTTTAAAACACCCTGGCCATTGTAGCGGGCGGGATCCCCGTCTCTTAGCTCGACGTCTTCATTTTTGCCAGTGCTGGCGCCTGAGGGGATTGAAGCCGTGCCGAATGAACCAGAGTCCGTTAGGACGGAAACTTCGATGGTGGGGGTGGCCCTGGAATCTAGGATTTCTCTGGCAATAACACGGGTGATTTTGGCCATAATTATTTATGACGTGTGACTAATTTTTTTTCGGTATCGTAAAATACTTGGCGGGTTTTCTCGATCACGTCAGGCGTCACGGAGACGCTGGTGACGCCCTCTTTACAGAGGAATTCGGCCACATCGGGATGTGAACTAGGAGCTTGACCACAGACGGAGACAGTAATGCCGCGTTTGTGGGCGGTGCGGATGATATGCTGTAGAGCCCAGAGGACGGCGGGGTTGCGCTCGTCGTAGTCGGCAGCCACCGTCTCGTTGTCACGATCGGTGCCAAGCATGAGCATGGTCAGATCGTTGGTACCGACAGAGATCCCGTCGATTCCGACGTCGATAAACTCATCGAGTAAGATCACGTTCACGGGGATCTCGACCATCATCCAGAGTTTGAAAGTGGCGGTGCGGGAGAGTCCGCTGGCGATCACGATCTTTTTGACCTCTTGGAGTTCTTTGACATTCCGGACAAAAGGGATCATAAGATTCAAGTTTTTGTGTCCCATTTCATTGCGGACTTTTTTAATGGCTTCGAGCTCTAGATCAAAGACATCGGGGTCATGGATGTAGCGATAAGCACCGCGATAGCCAAGCATCGGGTTGGGCTCGCTGGGTTCATATTGTTCACCACCCTTTAGGTGGCTATATTCATTGGTTTTAAAGTCGGATGCTCGATAGACCACAGGTCGCTCACCAAAGGCCGCACAGATTTTGCCAATGCCGTCGGCTAATTTGTCGACAAATAACTGACTCTTTTTTTCGTGGATCAGCTTTTTGGGATGAATGCCGATGCCGGCCATCATAAACTCAGCACGCAGCAGTCCGACTCCGTCGACGTTGCGCTTGGCAATCTCCTGCGCTAGCTCGGGCTCGCCTAGATTGACGTAGACTTTGGTAGCGGTTTTAAGGACGGGACCTTCGGGGGCATGGTGGATCGGTTCGACAGGATTAAAGTTGATCGAGGATGCCTTTAACAAAGATTCATAAACTTTGCCGGCAGCTCCGTCTACCGTAATGACACGACCTTGTTTGAGGGTGGAGGTGGCAGTTTTGGTGCCTACGACACAGGGAACGCCCAGCTCGCGACTGACAATGGCGGCGTGACTGGTCTGACCACCTTTGTTGGTGACAATGGCCACGGCGCGCTTCATGGCAGGAACAAAGTCGGGGGTAGTCATGTCGGTGACTAAGATGTCGCCTCTTTTGATTTTGTTTATTTCTTTAGCGGATTTGAGGATATTGACAATACCCGTCACTACGCCTGGGCTAGCTGGCTGGCCTTGGAGGATGAGTTTGCCCGAGATTGGCTTTTGGGTTTTCACTTCTTCGTTTTTGGTGGTTGTGGCATTGACTGTCGTGATGGGGCGAGTCTGGACGATGTAGAGTTTGCCGTTTTCGATGGCCCACTCGGAGTCCTGAGGGAAGAAATAATGTTGCTGGAGTTTTTTGCCGACTTTAGCAACTTCCTCAGCTTGCTCGTCGGTGAGCTTGCGCTTGTCCTGGCGTGAAACAGGGACTTTGCGCTGGATATTGCCTTCACCAGAGCGCACCATTTCGATATCTTGGTGGACCACTTTGTGCTCGAGCAGTTTGAGGGTGACTTTGTCGACTTCGTAGTGGTCTGGGGTGACGGCTCCCTGGACGATGTTTTCCCCTAGCCCCCAGACAGCTTCGATCACGATTTTGGTTTTGTCGTTGGTCACGGGGTTGATCGAGAACATGATGCCCGAGACGTCGGACTGCACCATTTTTTGGACAGGCACGGCCAGGGCGACTTTGAAATGGTCAAAGCCTTGCTGGACGCGGTAGTAGATGGCGCGGGGCTCAAAGAGACTAGCCCAAGCTTTGCGGATATGGACGATCACGGAGGCGTCTCCGCGCACGTTTAGATAGGTTTCTTGCTGGCCGGCAAAACTGGCTTCGGGCAAATCCTCGGCGGTGGCGCTACTGCGGACGGCCACCCACGAGTCGGAGCCTAGTTTGTCGTAGGCTTTATAAACTTGTTCCTCGATGTCTTTAGGGAAAGGCGAGCTTTCGATGAGTTTTTGGACTTGGCGACTGGCGCGGTTGAGAGCGGTTGCATCTTCGACATTCAAGTCTTTGAGGATGGCTTTGATTTTGTCCTGGAGATTGTTTACATCGATCATGTGGACGTAGGCACTAGAGGTGACGACGAAGCCACCAGGGACCGGGAATCCAGATTGTGTCATCTCGCCCAGATTGGCGCCCTTGCCTCCTACTTTGGCTACATCATCTTTATCGATCTCATGGAACCATAGAACATATTTTGGTGTGGGCATAGTATCTAATATACGGTGTATCATTGAATCAGTAAACCCCTTCAGGGCCTGGCCCTGAAGGTACATGATATGCCACAAAAAAATAGTCGAAAAGAATACGGTGCGGGTGGGTATTACCATATCTATAATCGTGGGGTCGAGAAGCGAGTAATTTTTCTTGACGAAGAGGACTACAAGACTTTCCTCGGATACATGAAGCTATACTTGTCTCCACCTAACCTTCAGGGCCAGGCCCTGAAGGATGATACAGGTAAGTCGATCCCACCTTCGCATACTCCCAAGAACTTTGCAAACGAGATAGAACTAATAGCATATTGTTTAATGCCAAACCACTTTCATTTATTCATCCGGCAAGGAACTGATCGAGGGATTGCGGAATTTATGCAGTCACTTGTACAGCGATACGTCATGTACTTTAATAAGAAATATAGGCGTGTGGGAACACTTTTCCAAGGTAGATACAAGACAGTTTTAGTGACTAATGAGAATCAGTTCATCTACATTACTAAGTATATTCATCGTAACCCGATCAATATTTTACCTTCAGGGCCTGGCCCTGAAGGTCTGCGGGAGTACAAGTACTCGAGCTACGGGAATTACCTGGGATTGTTTAAGCAGAGTTGGGTGAAGACGGAGGATATCTTGTCGTATTTTTCGAAAACCAAATCGAGGAATACGTACCAGGCGTTTGTAGAGGAGGAAGGAGATAAAGCAAGAATTTATAAAGAGATGATTGACTTGGATGAGGAGTAACTATTTTGCCATCTCGGCTTTGAACCAGTCAACGTTTGGGATACTACTGCCATCGATGCCGTAGAGAACGGGCAAATAGGCCGCGATGAACTCAGCAATCTGGATGACCTCAAATACTTGCTCGAGCTTCGTATCTGTGGTAGCTAGAATCATTTGAGTTTCATAGCCTTTTTGTTCGACTAAACTTTTGGTGAGTAGTACTCTTTTTTGGATGCGCGGATGATACAGCGCGGAGTTGAAGAAGATAAATAGCGTAGTCTCTTTGGCCAATTTGGGGAAACTAAGGGCTTCCATATAGTGATGATTGAACTCGGGTAGATGCCACTCGCTGGTGAGTGCTTTGGCGTTTTCGTTGACCTGATTGTTCATGACGTGAGCCGCGCCGATTAAATGCTCGGCCGCCACAAAAATAATATGTTTGTCAAAGGCAGCGTAGGCAATGAGCTTGGCTAGATCATCTGACCCTTCAGGACCAAGATTCGCGATTTGCTCTTTGAGATGGTCGACAATTTTCAGAACTTCTGACTCAGCAATGTTGATAAGTCCCATTTTGGCAAACATGGAAAGCATGCCAAAGACAGCATAACCGATGGCCAGACGAGGCTGACCACAAGGATTGAATTTGGGATCGATCAAGTACATGGGCCAGTGATGAACTCCTGCTAGCTCGGCTAGTTTGCCACCGCCTGTGATGACGGCTATCTTGGCCCCGACTTTGATTGCATCTTCGGCGGCAGCCAGCGTCTCTTCGGTGCTACCAGAATAGCTAGAGAGGATTACCAAACTATCTTTACTGGCATAGCCTGGCAAATGGTAGTGAGGGTAGATTTCTAGTGGAACCTGAAGCTCATCTTTAAATAATCTTTTGATGACGAGCGCACCAAGGGACGAGCCGCCCATGCCAGAGACGATAATATTTGAAACTGAGGGAAAAGTGTTTGGAAATACTAAACCCTTGGTTGCTTCCCAGGCATCCTGAATCTGATCTGGAAGTACTTCAACACTGCCTAGGAGATTGTGCTGGTCGATGGCCTTGATTTTGGCGCGTGAGTCGAGAATGGATGGCATAGGTATATTCTAACTCCTAATTAGTGATAATACTTCGTCGCGCTTTTGCCCCATGGTTTGTGGATCAATGGCTTCTAAATTCAAGCGCAGCTTATTTTCGGTATTGCTGGGTCGCACATTGAACCAAAAATTATCGTATTCAATAGTTACGCCATCGAGGAAAGATATATTTTTTGCATCTTTGTATTTTTCTGCTAGCTCCTTGATTTTACCTACTTTGTCGACGACTAACGAATTAATTTCTCCGGAATGAAAATACTTTTTAAGTGGTTTTACGATTTCTGCAACAGTTTTGTTTTGAGCTGAAACATACTGCAAAAATTTGAGCACAAAAGCAAAAGGTGCTTCGAAAGTGCCATAACTAAACTTGTAAAAATAATGACCTGACGATTCGCCTCCAAAGATCGCATTATTTTTGATCATAGCTTCTTTGATTAGCGAATGACCGACTCTAGTCACGAGTGGTTTACCGCCAGCTTCTAAAATCATATCGAGAGTAATTTTGCCTGGTCTAATATCATACCCAACTGTGGCGCCTGGATGCTCGGACAAAGCAATTTGTGCCATGATGCCACGTAAAATTTCCTGTCTTATGATATTACCTTCGTTGTCTATAAAGAAATATCTGTCCCCGTCGCCATCTGGAACGATTCCAAGGTCGGCGTGATTTGCTTTAACTGCATCGATTGTGGGATGGAGATTGGCGTCAACTAATGGATCGGGCTGATGGGCAGGGAAATTGCCGTCTAGCTCAAAATTGAGTTTAATAATCTCACAGGGTAGTTTTTCAAATATTTTGGCGGTATCTACTGCCCCCATAGAGTTGCCAGCATCAATCACTATTTTAAATGGCTTAATTTTAGTTGTATCTATATTTAGTTCTTTTAGCTGTGAAGTGTAGAGATCGTCTAGTACCCCTTCTTTTAAAGTCACTGAACCGAGTTTGTCGGATTTAATAAGGGGGTTGCTGATGACCATATCCCTCAAATCGTACATTCCAGTGTCTTCACTGACTGGCACGCCATTTTTGCGAACTATTTTGAAACCATTGTCATCTTTTGGATTATGAGAAGCGGAAACTTGGATCCCGCCATCGCAGCCGTAAAATGCTGAAGCAAAGTACATGGTAGGAGTAGAGGCTAAACCGATATCTATTACGTTTACCCCGCTTTCAGTTAAACCTTTGATAAGAGCGGCGTGAAGTGAAGGGCTCGAATTCCTCATATCACGACTAACCAGGACGGTAAGACCTTCTTTGTTTTCTTCTTTTTGACGAAGATCAGCAAAGGCAAAACCAAGTCTGTAGGCGAAATCTTCGTTTATATCTGTAGGATATACACCACGAATGTCATAAGCTTTAAAAACTGATGGATTGATAGGCATAACCCTCCTTTTTTCTAAACAAGGACTTCATCTTAGTAAAGTGGAGAGCAAAATGTCAAGGTGGTCGGTGTAGCTGAGCTTGGACCGCCCGGCTTTGATGGAGAAATCAATCTCTGTGAGGCGCGAGATAAATAGCTCGAGTTGCTTGTCGCTCCACAAATTAGCCTGAGCACGGAGTTTGCCCATCTGCCACGGGGCAAATTTGGGGTTTGTACCTGACTTCATCATGTTCAAATAACTGATTTGGCGAGCCAGCATGGTAAAGACGATAATGTCCTCGCTTTCCCGGACCACTTCATGCAGCAGTGAAAGTGATATTTGGAGATTCCCAGGGGCGATACTTTCTAAAAATGTAAATAAGGCGGTAGGTGACTTGGAATTTGAGATCTTGGCTTTTGTAAACTTTTTGAGATTGGCTGGCGTGACCTCTTTTTTGTCCCAAAGATAGATGTTTTTATCGCCGTTATAACTAGCAAGTAAATCGAGACAAGCTTCTTTGTCTTTAGAACGTAGACGTGACAGCAAATTTTCGATGACGAGGGACTCGACAGAAAACAAACTGGCAGTAGAGAGTGCTGACTCTAGATCACGGGGCGCGAGTTTGTCCCCTTCTACCGTCCTGATTTCGTGGCCCGCTGCTTTATCTTTCGCAATAGCTTCTTGTAAGAGTTTGCGGGAGGCACCAGTGCCGTCGCCGTGGAAGATGTAAATCATAAGCTGATTTCATCACCAATAGTAATGTTGTTTTCCTCTGCCCAGCCTGCACGAGTCTCGAGAATCATGTTGACTGGCACACTGGGGGAATAAGTCGGGAGTTTGTCGGTGGTCTCTACCTGAGCGTTTGGCGTGATATTAACCACTTTACCATTTGAGAGCCAAATCATGTCGATGGGGAAACGCATATCTTTCATCCAAAACAGCGGGATGTGATACTCGGGGAAAATAAATAGCATCCCGTCAACTTCCCCTAGATCAGCCCGATCTGAGAGGCCTTTCTCCCATTGTTTGGTGTTTTGGGCGAGCTCGACAGTGAGATCGATCCCCTTGAGTTTGACCGATTGTTTGACAGGCAGGCCCATGATGACGCGAAAAATATTTTCGAGCTTGTAAATCGCGCGTGAATTTTTGAAAAATGGCATGGTCCAACTAGGTTGCTTGGGGGTTGTACCTATAGCTATTTTTGTGGATGATTCAACAAGTTTGGGAGCGCCATTGGATTTTGGTAAATTGAAAATAGATTGACCTGAGGCAGAGTAATTACCATCTTCTTTGTATAGAGAAAATTGCTTAAACTGGTCGCCACCACGCATGACAAATGGAGTGACGGCCACGACGTTTGGATCAGCCTGCCAGGTTTGCCAGGCCGCGCTCCAATACCCCGCCAAAGTAGAGTCGTTTAGCTTGCTTTGATCCCAGCCAGTTTCGGTGATAAAGATCGGTTTGGGCGCGAGTTTGAGATAACTTAGCTCACTTTTGTATCCGACAATACTTTGGAGACCAATTTTTTTAGCTGGCGCGATAAACCCAGGGTTGGGGTAGCTATGGCTAGACCAGCCGTCGAAATAAGTAAATACGAGCGGGTCAGCGAGTCTCATGCGCGAGAGATAATTTTGGGCTGAGAGCGAAGTCCTGGAGTTGGGCAGAGCCAAGTCGAGTGAAGGGCCAAGCATAAAGAAATCAGGTGAGCGTTCTTTAAAAATGGCATAGGCATTTTTGACAATGCTCGCGTATTTTTCGGGATCGACATCTCCTCCCCACTCGGTTGACCTATTTACTTCGTTGAAGAGAATAATATATCTATTTTCGATGGGCCAGTCGAGTTCACCCAGAAAATTGGCAAAGTCGACGAGGTCGGTGTCGTGACCAGTAGCCCAAGTGCCACCCTGGGGAATGGTGGTGATGCGGATGATGGGAATGAGGTGGAGGTTTTTGGCTTCGCGCATGAAATCTTGCCATTTGGTTTTGTCGCGATCGGAGGGCTGGATGGGGATCGTGACGTAGCCCCAGTCACCACCATTGCTGTTGACTAGACGTGCAGCGTCCGATAGCTCGGAAGTATTTAAGATATGCACACCGGCTTTGTTTGAGGCTACTGTGCGGGGATCGTAGATGGCGTGGGCAGGAACAGCGAAAATGAATAACATAATCACAAAAGTTCCGATCACTCGCCTATAGTCGCGCAAGGATCGGAACTGTGGGAAAGATCGGAACCAAGGGAACAAGGATCGGAACTGTGGGGTCATCATACGTGTTTAAGTCCCAGGTGAGCGTAGGCTTTGTCGGTGACTACCCTGCCCCCTTTGGTGCGGGCCAGGAGCCCGAGCTGGATCAAGTATGGCTCGTAGACCTCTTCGATAGTCCCAGAATCCTCAGAGAGCGCACTGGCGAGCGTCTCGACGCCGACGGGGCCGCCGTGGTGATGTTTGATGATGCGAGTCAAAAGCTCGCGATCGGAGGCATCGAGACCTAGTTCGTCAATTTCCAGTAGCTTGACGGTTTCTTCGACGGCTTGCTTGCTCAAGTGACTATCATAGTGGACCTCGGCAGTGTCTCTCGCACGTCGCAGTAGTCTGTTGGCGATACGAGGAGTGCCGCGAGAGCGTTTGGCTAGCGCCACCACAGCCTCACTGTCGAGAGTGATTTTTAGGATACTAGCAGAACGGGTAAGGACATGAGATAAATCTGCGTCAGAATAATATTCTAGTTTGTTGATGATGCCAAAGCGTGAGCGTAAGGGGCCAGATAACGAGCCGTACATGGTGGTGGCGCCTACTAAAGTAAAGGGTTTTAAATCGACGGTGACAGTGCGGGCTGCTGGCCCTTTGCCAAGCACCAAATCGAGCCGACCATCTTCCATGCCAGAATACAGAGTTTCTTCGACCACTTTGCTCAAACGGTGGATTTCATCGATAAATAGCACGTCGCCTTCTTCGAGATTGGTAAGAAGTGCTGCCAGGTCGCCAGCGCGAGTCAAAGCAGGCCCGGTCGTGACGTGGATACTACCACCTTGCTCGCTAGCGATAATGTGAGAGAGCGTGGTCTTACCAAGACCTGGGGGACCATAGAGGAGTACATGATCGATGGGCTCGCCTCGTTTTTTGGCAGCGGATAAAGCCAGCTCGAGCGATTGTTTGAGGCGAGGTTGACCGACAAAATCTGAAAGTGATTTGGGGCGCAAGGTGGCGTCGATTTGGATTTCCTCTTCTTTGATGATTGGTTCTAAAATATTGTTTGGCATATGTTATTTCGGGCGACCGTAAAGGTCGCCCCTACGTGATTATTTCTTTCCCAACTTTTTTAATACCACTGATAATGCTTGCGACTCTGAAAGACCTGTCAAATCGGTGGACTCGAGAACTTTGTCGATCTCGCGCTTGTCAAAGGAAAGTTCGCGGAGAGCATCATAAATGAAGCTATTGGCAGAGCTCACTGCTTCGACCAAAGTCTTACCTAGATCGAGGATGATCTTTTGAGCGGTTTTTTTACCCAGTCCTTTGATGTGGGTGAGAAAATCGAGATCGCCGGTTGTAATGGCTGATTTGATCGATTTGGGGGATGCAGCATCTAGTATGCGGCCGGCCATCTTGGGACCGACACCATTGACGGAGATCAGTTCGATCAGGAGGTCGCGAGCTTCATATGATACGCAGCCAATCAGGCGAGGGATGCTCTCGTTTTCGAGGTAGTGGTAGGTATAGAGAGTAATCTCTGAGCCTAGGGCGAGGCGACCGAGCCAGAGTCCGATGACTTCGTAGCCTACTCCTGACACTAGGATGACTGCACCATCGCGGGTGTGATTTAGTACATGGCCCGATAAGTAACTAATCATAGTTTGGTTGCTTGCACAGCTAGGGCAATAGCCAGCGCATCCGTGGTATCATCTAGTAATTTTTTGGTATCTATATGCAGAAGTAATCCTACCATACGTTCTACCTCTAGTTTACCAGCATTGCCGGCTCCCGCTACGATGGATTTGATGGTATTGGGCGACATTTCGGTCCAAGTAAGACCCAGCTTGGCAAAGGTATAAAGGATCACGCCACGAGCTTCGGCGACTGTCATGGCAGTTTTGAGGTTTTTCTGCACAAATAGTGCTTCGATGCCCACTTTGTCTGGATGATATTTTAAAATGAGATTTTCGATGTGTGATTGAATTTTGAGAAGATAATCCGGTGAGCTCGTATTTTTGGGAAACTCGAGGCAATCGCAGGCTACGAGGTGACACCTTGAAGGGGTACCATCGACGACTCCCCAGCCGAGGCGATGGGTGCCGGGATCAATACCTAAAACTCTTGTCATGAACCTATCCTACCTACTTCCCGAACGAAAGGCAAATCTAGGAATATTGTGATTCTACAGGTGCATGGTGTGCTAAAACAGCCACTGCTTTGTCTAATCTTTCAAAATCACCTGCGAAATTAACTATTGCCCCATTTTCTGGACTACCATCAGCCCATGTACATAGTTGATCGATAAATGGCCAAGCATGTTTAGCCATAGCATTTTTGATTGCTTGAATGCCTTCTTCGGATTTTCCTACTAAAGTAACTCCATCCCAAAAAAAATCAAGGCCTTCTTCTATTGGTGATCTTCCTGACATACTATCTCCTATCGGGCAGAGCTAATATCTTAATATATTGTAGACTATCTGTCTAGGTGGTGCTGTGGCGAGGTTTTGAGTTGGCGGCTTTGAGCTCGAGCCAAGTGCGCTTGAGCGCGGCCTCGGCCTGAGCAAACTCGATCTCTCGCTTCTTGTCGGAGAGGGTGAGTTTGGCGGCGCTTTCGGCTTTTTTGACCTTGGCTAGGTCAATATCTTTGGCACGCACCGCGGAATCGGCGAGGATGGCCACCTTGCCCTCGGCATCGACTTCGAGGAATCCGCCAAAAATGGCGACGATATCTTCGCTCCCCTTACTGTCTTCGTAACGAAGCAACCCCTCTTTGAGCTTGGCCAAAAGCGGGATATGGCCTGGGAGGATCGTGATCTCACCTAGCTCGGTTTCGACTGTCACGCGAGATGTTTCGACTGTTAAGAGTCGTTTTTCTTGGGTGACTATGTCGAGAGTGAGTAATTTAGTCATATGTTTTTAGGGACGGTCTTCGTAAGATACAAATAATTGGTATCTTACAAGGACCGTCCCTGTAAGATACAAGTTTATTTCCCTTTTTCGTAATCGGCGAGGACCTCGTCGAGGCCGCCTTTCAAGTAAAAGTCTTGCTCGGGGATGTGATCGAGCGTACCATCGATGATTTGCTTGAACCCTTTGATTGTATCTTCGACTTTGACGTACTTACCAGGAATACCGGTAAATTGCTCGGCCACAAAGAACGGTTGAGTCAAGAAACGTTGGATCTTGCGGGCGCGTGCCACCGTGAGCTTGTCTTCGTCCGATAACTCATCGATTCCTAGGATGGCAATAATATCCTGGAGGTCCTTGTAGCGCTGCAAGACCTTTTGCACGTTGCGGGCGACTGTGTAGTGATCGCTGCCTACCACGTCAGGACTCAACATCTTGGACGAACTAGAGAGTGGATCAACGGCTGGGTAGAGCGCTTGCTCGACCAGTCCACGGTCCAAGGAGATCGTAGAGTCAAGGTGCGAGAAAGTGGTGGCTGGGGCGGGATCGGTATAGTCATCGGCTGGCACGTAGACAGCCTGGAATGAGGTGATACTCCCCTTTTTGGTACTGGTGATGCGCTCTTGGAGAGCGGCCATCTCGGTAGCCAAGTTGGGTTGGTATCCCACAGCACTGGGGATACGACCAAGGAGAGCCGAGACCTCACCACCTGCCTGACTAAAGCGGAAAATGTTGTCGACGAACAGGAGCACATCTTCGCCCTGCTCATCGCGGAAATACTCAGCAAATGTGAGACCTGTCAAAGCCACGCGTAAACGGGCACCAGGTGGTTCATTCATCTGGCCAAAGACCATGGTAGTGTTTTTGAGTACGCCCGAATCTTTCATTTCGTTGTACAGATCGTTCCCTTCGCGGGTGCGCTCTCCCACGCCAGCAAAGACTGAGTGACCGGAGTGTTCCTGCGCGATGTTGCGGATGAGCTCTTGCATGATGACGGTCTTGCCTGTGCCCGCTCCGCCAAAAGCGGCGACTTTGCCACCTTTGGCAAAAGGAGCTACCAGGTCGATGACTTTGATGCCAGTTTCTAAAATCTCTGCTTGGTTGGACTGCTCAAGGAGCGTGGGCGCGCTACGGTGGATGGGCATGTAATGATCGGCTTTGACCTCTCCCTTGTTGTCGATGGGCTCGCCCAGCACGTTGAAAATGCGACCAAGCGAATTTTTGCCTACTGGGACCGAGATAGGACTCCCAGTATCGACTACTTCGGTGCCGCGAGAGATACCATCGGTTGTAGACATGGCGATTGTACGTACTAGTCCGTCCCCTAGGATTTGCTCAACCTCGAGGATTAGATCGGTGCCATCACTTTTTTTGAGTTTTAAAGCGTTGTAGATACCCGGGATTGCGCCTTCAAATTTGACGTCGACGACGACGGAGATGATTTGGGTGATGTGACCAATATTTTTCATATTTATTCCTTATTCAATCGCCATGCGAGCGGTTGTAACATCTAATAATTCGGAAGTAACTTGGGATTGGCGGGCGGAGTTGTAATCGAGGGTGAGACTACTGATCAAGTCCCGGGCGTTGTCGGAGGCGCTCTTCATGGCTACCATGCGAGCCGAATGTTCGGTGGCACGAGCTTCGAGTACTGCTTGGTAGAGCGACATCTCGACTTGGTACGGGATCAGCTTTTCTAAAAGTGAGTTTGGGTCTGGCTCGATGGTATATTCTGTAGATGCAGTTAGGGCGGAGGAGGCATCCTGAGAGATGGTAGTCACGGGCAATAACTTCTCGACCGTGATTTCGTTGGTCAAGGTCGAGATAAATTTGGGATAGGCAAAATAGACCGAATCAAATTTACCTGAGATAAAACTATCCATGGCTAGAGTGGTGATGGCCCTAGTTTCGGCGAAGGTCACTGTTTCGCCAAGACTATCGAAACGAGCGAGAAGGTTGGTTTCTTTGCCTGGGATCACCCAGCGCGCTTTTTTGCCCACAGTCACGACAGATAAATTGGCGCTAGGCAAATCAGAGGCAAAATTCATAAATCCCCGGTGCAAGTTGACGTTGAGTCCGCCGCACAACCCTTTGCTGGTGGCAACCAAGATGACGAGGACGTTTTTTTCTGGTCTCACTTCGGTTAAAGCGTGTTTGGTAGTATTGCTCCCGGCTCCGGCGACCCGTGACAAAATACCCCGGAGTTCTTCGGTGAAAGGCCTGGTAGCGAGGGCTGCATCCTGGGCTTTGCGCATCTTGCTAGCGGAGACCATCTGCATAGCTTTGGTGATCTGCGAAATATTTTTGGTCGATCTGATGCGTCGCCTAATACCGATGAGACTAGTCATAATTAGTTGTCTGCTTTTATAGTTAGTTCGGAGGCAAGACTCAAGATATCCTCGCCAGCTTTTTTGAGCAGTTTGAGGATTTCGTCAGATAAAGTAGCTTCTTTTTTGAGCAAGTCGATCAATTTTTGACCTGGCTTGGACTCTAGGTAGTCGAGGGCAATCTTTTTCCAGGCACCCATGTGTTTGAGCTCAATTGAAGCAGCAAACCCTTCGGTGACTGCCCAGATGAGGACTACTTGCTTTTCGACAGCTAGAGGTTCGTCCCAGCCTTGCTTGAGGATTTCGGAGACCCGAGCTCCTTTATCGAGCTGAGCTTTGGTTTTGGCATCAAGATCAGAGGCAAATTGGGAGAAAGCGGCTAGTTCACGATACTGGGCCAGGTCGAGACGTAAACGACCAGCGACCTTTTTCATGGCTTTGATCTGGGCATCGCCTCCCACGCGCGAAACTGACAACCCAGAGTTGATAGCTGGCTTGAAGCCGGAGTTGAAGAGGTCGGTTTCGAGATAAATCTGACCGTCTGTGATACTGATCACGTTGGTCGGGATGTAGGCCGAGACGTCGCCGGCTTGAGTCTCTATGATAGGAAGCGCGGTCAAACTGCCACCACCGTGCTCTTTATTTAGGCGACATGAGCGCTCGAGCAGTCGGGAATGGAGGTAAAAGACATCGCCTGGATAGGCTTCGCGACCTGAAGGGCGACGAAGCAAGAGCGAGATTTCGCGATATGCCCAGGCGTGTTTGGATAAATCGTCGTAAATGATGAGGGCATCTTGGCCGTGCTCGGCATAATACTCACCCAGACAAGTAGCGGAGTAAGGAGCGAGGAATTGCATAGCGGCTGGGTCGGAGGCGGTGGCGGCCACGATGGTCGTGTACTCCATAGCACCATACTTTTCGAGGGTAGCCTCTAACTGGGCGACAAAGGAGCGCTTTTGGCCGATTGTGACGTAGATACATTTGAGGTTTTGATCTTTTTGATTCATGATCGTGGTGATGGCGATCGAGGACTTGCCGATACCACGGTCACCGATGATCAGCTCGCGCTGACCCCTCCCTACGGGAATCATAGCGTCGATGGCAATGATGCCGGTTTGGACTGGCTGACTCACGTGTTGACGAGTGATGACGCCTTGGGCGATGCGCTCAACGGGATAGATGGCGGCTGACTTTGGGGCGGCTTTGCCGTCGAGGGGCTGGTTGAGGGCATTGACTACGCGACCCTGGAAAGCAGGGCCCACGGGGACAGAGAGCACTTTGCCGGTGGCGGTGGCCCGATCACCTTGCTTGAGGTGAGTATATTCACCCAGGAGCACAACAGAAACGGTGTCTTTGAGCAAAGAGAGCGCAAGACCAACAGTGCCACCAGGGAGCGTGATGATTTCATTCATCATGACGCCAGATAACCCAGAGACGGTTGCGACCCCGTCGCCTACGCTTAGAATAGAACCGACATTGCTGACGAGGGTGGAGGCGTCGATACCTGAGAGTTGCTTGAGGAGTTCTTTTTCTAAATCATTTTTCATAGCTATTCCTTTGCTGTTAATTTATTTTGAACCAGATTAATTTTGCCAAGGACCGAGGCATCGATAAAGGTATCGTTGACTTGGAGGGTAAACCCTGCCACGAGTGACTCATCAACGGTCTGAACCAAGGCGTAGTCGGCCCCAATGGATTTAAGCAGATAAGATTTGATGGTTTTGAGCTCACTCTCTCCCAGCTTGGTCGCGGAGGTCAGGACTACCTGGCTCTTGGAGTTTTTGTACTCACTAGTTGCGCGCAAAGCGTCGACAATGGCCCCGATTTGATCCATTTTCCCAGATTCCTTGAGAAAAGCGAGAATGGTTTTGACAATGGGGTCTGAGACATTGGTCATATTATTTTAGCTTTGAGAGCTCCTTGGCAGTAATGGATTTGAGATCGCTGGCGGTCAAACTACTAGCCAAGACAGTTTTGGTAGTTTCGACCACCAAGTCGGCAATGCGACCCCTTAGTTTGAGTTCTTCGCCCTCTAGTTCTTTTTGGAAAGCTTCTTTTTGTTTACCTAGCTCGACGGCGGCCACATTTTTGGCTTCGGCGATCAGTTCCACTCCGAGTTTTTTGCTTTCTTCTTTGGCCGTGGCGATGATGGCGGCGGCCTTTTTGCTAGCCTCGGCGAGTTTTTCGGCTTGCTTTTTCTCGGTACTGGCTAGCTCTTTGAGACTAGCCTCGGCGGCAAGCTGACCCTCTTCGATCTTTTTGGAGCGTGCATCCAAGATCTTTAGGATAGGCTTGAACGCAAACTTGCTAAACAAAACGACAAGGATGCCAAAATTCAATAGCTGAAGCAAAACTTGCTTGATGTCTATTTCCATATGACTCCTTTATACGAATTTAAGAATGAGCGCGACAACTAGAGCGTAGATGGCGATAGCTTCGGCAAAAGCAAAACCCAAGATCAAGTTGTTTTGGATTTTGGCTGCTGCTTCGGGGTTGCGACCAATGGCTTCCATGGCTTTACTACCCATGAGTCCAATGGCTAGAGCTGGAGCGATACCGCCTACGGCGATGGTCCATCCGACGATTGAATTTGCTTCCATATAATTTTCTCCTTGTTGCGGGCGCCCGCGAGGGGTGCCCCTACATATAATTAATTACTCGTGATGTTCGTCTCCATGACCGAGAGTGGCCATGTTGATAAATACGGACGCGAGCATCATAAAAACGAGGGCTTGGACAAAGCCGACAAAAATCTCGAGGGCGATAAAAGGAGTCGTACCAAGGACGGGGACAAGCATGCCCATGACGAGTAGGAGGATTTCCCCGGCGATGATATTGCCAAAGAGACGGAAAGTAAAGGAAATGATTTTGGAGAAATCGGAGATGAGCTCGAGGATGCCGACAAAGAACTTGATGGGGTTGCTAAAGTCAAAGAATTTTTTAAAGTATTTAAGACCCAAGTATTTGTAGCCATAAACCTGCACCATGATCATGGTAATGAGGCCGAGGGCAAGGGTCGTGTTGATATCGGCCGTGGGGGCGCGCCAGAATGGGATCAAAACGGAAGCACCGTGGAGCTCTTCGCGGATGCCAATGGAGGCCAGACCTGGGAGGAGGCCTGACCAGTTGGAGAAAATGATAAAGATAAAAAGAGTACCTACTAGGGGGAAGAAAATCTTGGCTTTTTCACGCCCGGCAATAGACTCGACCAGATTGAAAAGGGCTTCGATGATCATTTCTACAAATGACTGCAATCTGCCTGGGGCTTTTTTGAAATCTATCTTGCGACCAAATAAATAAACACAAATGGCGAGTACAGCAGTGACAATCCAGCCAGTGAGGAGTGAGTTGGTGACCGTGAGCCCAAACAAATGAGCAATCGGCTCGGCGCTGATTGAAATATTAAGTGCCATATGGAACTTTATAATATCAGAGACAGTAGTTTACGTCAACGAATTTTACGCATTTGCTATGTATGGGCGTGTATTTCCTAGTGCTGTGATTATTTGTGTTCATTTGGTACAATATACATTCGTGGGGGCCTATAGCTCAGTCTGGTTAGAGCACCTGCCTTTTAAGCAGGGTGTCCTGGGTCCGAATCCCAGTGGGCCCACAAAATATATTTCCATAGGCTATAGCCCTGAGCGAAGCCGAAGGGCCCTATCGTCCAGTGGTTAGGACACTTGGTTTTCATCCAAGTAACTAGAGTTCGATTCTCTATAGGGTCACACAAAGTGAAAAAAATTAATAGAACTAAGATATCATTAAAATTGTTCCCGCCACCGCAACAATCGATCCAATGATCTTTTGGGTCATACTATCAGTTTCCCTCAGGAATATGAGAGCCAACACAACAGTGACAATCGTTTGCGTAGCCATGAGTGGGCCTATTTGCACTGCATTTCTACCTACCTGGTAGGCATTAAATAAAAATAAACTAGCCAGAGTATCGTTGATTGAAACTGTAATAATGTTACCTAAATTCTTTGGGTTGGCATAGAAAGATAATTTGCTAAAGATCGTTGGGTTCATGATCCAAATAATGATAGCGCTCAAAAATGAGCCGTAAACAAGAAACGTGGTACTGTCGAAGTCCCTTAGGACATAAAATGAGAGTATTTCTCCAGCACCGTAGCTGGCTGCAGAGAGGAGTACGTACCAAGCACCAGCATTGATGACGAATTTCTGTTTTCGCCACTGGGCTATCATGACGCCAACTAGTATTAGCAAACCTGCGATTAATTTGCGTAGAGTCATCTCTTCTCCAAGGAACAATACCGCGCCAATGAGTGACCAGAGCTTGGAAGAGGTGAGTAGGATTGTATGCTCGGAGGCCTCGATGTATTTGAATCCTTTAAATGCGTAAACGCTACCGATTGTGACAAGGACTGCAATAAGAAGTAAATATGGTAGCTGAAGGAGCGATGGATAGCCCTTTAGTCCGCCTTGGAACTGGGCAATGATCACTCCCAATAACCCGACAATCGTAGTGAACATGAAAGCTTGAGCACTCGGATCAGACTTGCTATCTTTCATCAGGACACGATGGAAGAGTCCATTGACCGAGAATAGTAAAATGCTGAGTCCAACGAGCAATTGCCAAGACATTTCTTGATTATAAACTCTATACAGATAAAATTCGAAGTAAAATAGCGAAGGGTCACAATTGAGTCTATACACCAAAAGATTACTCTCTTCTTTTACGATTCTTTGACATATCTACGCTACGTATTTCAAATTCGCCAAAATCAGACATTTGTCGGCTAGAGCTTTCTATCAATTGCATGAGCATCCCCAAAAGTTCCTGTGGACCACCTATTTGAGCTGAGATTTGCGGATTGACTAACTCTGGTCTTATTGCCGTTATATTTTTATATAATCCAGTAGCTAGGGGACATGCACCACCCTCACGCGAAATCTGGCGCTCTGCAACGGCAATCATGTTTTTTGCCACTGCTAATTGGTTATAATCTTCTTTATGACCATCTAGTCTAGCCAACAATTTTTCAGTAAGTGATATTGTCTGAGATAAAGTATAGAGTTGAACAGTGGTAGGCTTAATTTGATCTAGTGGATTATCAGAGAAAAGCAATCTATCAGCTAAAGATAGTCCATCACGTTCGTCGGCAGTTAATTGTAATAAGTCTAGTATTGATTTCTCGTTAAGTAAGGGGGGTTGATTCTTTCGCAAGGCACGATTTAGATCATTTTTGGTCTCTAGTAATGGACGTGGTATTCCTCTTAAAAATGACATTCACAGATGTTACTATAAGTCTTAGATCATGTCAATATAAGCATCAACTATTTTGGCTTCTACATATCTACAGTTCTAGGCCCAGCTTGCTCATCTGGATCATCACCAGATGAAATTAGACTTTTGACATATAGAGCAATTTCTTCTAAGGTGAATCGACCGACTAACTCATCCACCGCACTCCTATTAACCATCCTGCGTTGTAGTATCTCTAATTCATTGTCTGTTAATGGGTAGAGTGGGTTATCAGCAGTCATGCGAACCTATTTTTCAACCCTGTACAAAAAATCAGAGATAAAATGAATAAAAATAGACTGATGATGGCCGAGGCAAAGCAGTAGAGACAAATGGCGTGGATTACAAAGATCATCAGGTAGACAAAGTGGGCTGAGAAAAGTAAACCCATGGTACTGAGTAATAGTAGTAGCTTTTTGGTCAGGGCAGAGTTTGTCATGAATATATAGATAGATAAGAGTAATTCGGCCGTGTATTGAAATACTCCAAGCAGTGCTAGGGGCACAATACCCAGAAATATAGAATAGGAGCTATTTAAGACCCTGCCACAGTCAGTGAGCCACCAGTGGATCGAGCAAGGTGGCACAATGCGAGCATAGTGCTCGTAGGTGAGGTAGCTGGCATCGATGACGCCAGCAAGAGCCAGGACGATGATGAGATATGGCAAAACTCGTAGTACTTTAGTCACAGAAATATATTACACTAGAAAAACTTATTTTTCGCTGGCTTTGTGCTCGCGGATCTTGGTGGCGGCCTTGCCGATCAAGTCACGGAGGAAGTAGAGTTTGGCGCGGCGAGTGAAACTGGTCTTTTTGACTTCGACTTTTACGACAACTGGAGCGTGGAGTGGGAAAATCTTTTCGACTCCGATGCTGCCGGTGGCGATCTTGCGGACGACAAAAGTAGGATCGTCTTTGGCGTGGATAGCGATCACGACGCCTTCAAAGATTTGGATACGAGATTTGTCCCCTTCTTTGATACTCTGATGGACGCGGACGGTGTCGCCGACGTGGAAAGTAATTTCTTTGTGGGTTGCTTGGTTGGCCATGTGGGGAATTATAACAGAGCTAGCTTAATTCAACAAGATTATAGAGTGGCGTGCCGTTCAAGGTAAATCCACGATTTGAGTTTGCTGTGACCTTTACACCAGAGATGTGTTGAGGCTCGGAGTAATATTTTTCTGTATCTCCTGGCCATTGCTGAACCATGGGCTCGCTCTCATCAAGTAGTGCTGTTGCGCCATGTATCCCATTATCAAAAATTGCTAGCTTTTTATCAGTTGGTTGTTTATATCTTCTATTCAAATGAAGCACACCATTTACGACGTTTACATCGACGGGGACTGGCCCGGTGTAGACAATATCTGCCCCGTAATTACACAAGCTTTTTAGTTCTTTTAACATAAGATTAACCTCTTCCAGTACCTAGATCATCAAGTAGACAAGAGTTGTTGGGATACAGTTTGTCAAAATCGTCGATACTGATACTATAAATCTGGTCATATTTGACAGTGTAGCCAAAATTGTTGTTTGAATATTCTAGGTCCCCGCTAGCATTGGCATAAATGGAGGGCCCGCCAAGTGGACCCGTGCTACCAATATTTAGTACGTAATGAGTCGCTGGATTTAAGCCCTTTAGGGAAACCTTGACCTTGAGATCAGTAATATTGATGATTTGGTTGTAGTTTACGATTTCGAGAGTGTAGGTGCCTGAAGCGGTCTGGTTGCAGTTGCCTGCGCCGAGTCTAAAAGTACCAGATTTGATGATTGGGGTAAAAGTGGGAGCAGGGGTCGAGGTGGGAGCTGGCGTGGGAGTCGCGGTGGCGGCAGGCGCCGAAGGTGCGGGTGTACTGGTTGGAGCTGGGGTAGATGAGGGTCTAGGCTTGATTGACTGCTTGGAATAGGGTTTGATACTGGGCGAACTAGAAGCCTCGATTGAGGGAGTAGGTCCAATGGTTGGCAGGGCTTCAGTGATTGCGGCCTCTGGAGTACCGGTAAAAAATGAGATGATGGAGGCGATAAGACCGACAAAGAAGTTTTTCATTTGAGGAGTGTACTATAGGACCTATAATAAGTCAATGGATGCCTGGAGAAAAGCTAGAAAGACTGCATGGGGAGCGAGGGGGCGAGATTTGTACTCTGGGTGAGCCTGAGTGGCCAGAAAGAATGGGTGGATTGACTTGGGTAGCTCGATCATCTCCACAAAGAAATCGTCTGGTGAAGTGCCAGAGATCACAAAACCTTTGTCGGTCAATGCTTTACGATATTCGTTGTTGAACTCATAGCGGTGACGGTGACGCTCGGAAATCTCGGTCGTGCCATAGATACTCTCGGCTAGACTACCAGGCTTTAAAATGGTCGGGTAGGCACCCAGGCGCATACTAGCCC
>JBAQEX010000086.1:0-3639 GCA_049286965.1 Microgenomates group bacterium
CCTTTGACAAACTGAGTTTTGCCGACTCCTAGATCGCCCTGGAGGGCGAGGATGAGGGGGAAACGACGGGTCAAGGAGAGGTGCTTTGAGATAATTTGGTGAGCCACTTCCTGGGTTTCTTCGGATGAGCTAGTAGTAAAAGAGGGGGAGAGTGCAGGGATGATGAGTGCACCCTGGCGCAGGATTTGGGGATCGTTGAGGGTTGTATCGACGACGGTGCTGGTGGGGCGATCGGCAAGACGTCCTGCGTCGAGAAAAATAGAGACCATCTCCTGTTTGTTTTGGGTAGTATATTTTTTCCAGTCCTCAAGTGAATATGGCTCTTTTTTGCCACTCGTGTTGGCACTGGTGGCGGTAATAGGCTTACTAAAAGACTTGATGAGTAATTGAGTAAAAGGGTAATTGGGTATACGGATGCCGAGGCCACCCTGGCTTGATTCGAGACGTTCATCACAAACATGTTTGCTCTGAGAGATGACTGTGATGGGGCCAGGCAAGAATTCTTTGTAGAGATTTTGGGCAATGCCGTTTAATTCTACATATGTTTTGGCCATGGCACGAGAGTCTACTGCTATAGCGACTTGGCGGTGACGGTCGCCTTTATAAGCCAATAATTTGGTTACGGCGCCCGGGTTTGTGGTATCTGCCGCGATGCCATAACATGTTTCGGTGGGATAGATGACTAGTTCGCCACGAGATAGAGCGGCAAGGGCTAGAGAGATGGCGCCATGATCTGTGGCGGGGATGATTTGCATGAGAAGGATTATACAAGGTAGGATGAGAGTATGTGGAAGAGAGTGAGTATTTTTTTGATAATTTTGTTTTTTGTTTTGTTGTCGGATGCAATTTTGTCTGATTGGGTGCCAGGATATCTACAGGGAGTGTTGGGGAGCCCACTAAAAATGGGGTTGATGATGGCGGTCTCGTCGATGGTGGGACTGTTTATGGATTTGATATTCCCCCATGTGCTGAGGGCGAGTGGGGTGAGACGATTGGCTGGAGGAGCTATCTTGGGGTCGCTGATTTTTTTGCTTTCAATGTTGTCTTCGACTTGGTGGAGTTATGGCCTCATCTTGATGGTGGGGATGGCGGCGTGGGGGATTTACTACGAACTAGATTCATTTATGACGCAGCAGTTTGTGGCGGGGGTGGCACCACGCAATGAGCGCAGCAGTGTGTGGGGAGTGGTGGGAGTGGTCAAAAATTTGGCGTATTTTTTGGGTCCCATGATTGGGGGATATGTGGCTGGATATGGTGATCGAGTGGTGGTAATGGGTGCGGGGGGGATATTGTTTGTCGCATACCTGATATTTTTGTGTATGAGACTACCAAGGCCGGAAGAAGTGGACATTGATTTCCATGGTATCCACTTACGCCAAGAATTGTGGCATTGGGTGAGTCTGGGAAAGAGGGTGTGGCCAGTACTACTTATTAGCTTGATGGGGGGACTGGTTGATGCTACTTTTTGGACAACTGGCACAACGATTGGTGGCTGGTTTGTGTCGGCTTATATGTTCCCGTTTTTATTTGTGGGGATAATAGTGGCAAAATGGGGGATTGTTGTCGGCAAGAAACGATGGGCAGAGAGATTTATCTTTATGGGCGGATTGGCCTTGATAGGTTTGCCTTTGATAAAAAGTGATTGGTGGCAAGTAATATGTGTGTTTGTGGCGGGCATGTTTTTGGCAATAGCGTGGCCACTAACAGATGCTGTATATACTGACCTGGTGGCCCGAGCGAGACGAGGTAGAAAGCATGTGATGGGGATGAGTAGTGCGGCTTTTAGTCTGGCATATATAATTGGGCCGATTTTGGCAGGCTGGATCTCGGGCGTGATGGGGGTAACGGAAACTTTTGTAATCCTGGGCATGATGGTCGTCATAGTGTCAGGGATACTACTAATATTTACGCCTCGTAAGTTGAAATTGCCACAGAACGAAATCCAGAATTGGGAGTAAATCGTATATAATCGGGGAATGGAATTGAGCAAACCGCAAAAATATAGTGCACGCGTGAGTGACAAGTATTTTGTGAGTGATAATGAGCGGTTTTTGTATGTGAAACTGGAATTGGTTTTGCCAGATAGAATCAGTTACTTGGCTGGTCAATATATTTCTATCCAGATCAATGATCTAGGTGAGCGGAGATGCTATTCGATAGCTAGCACGTCTGATGATAACCATGGCTTCCATCTCCTAGTGGAGATAGTGGGTGAGGGAAAGGGGAGTAATTATTTCCATAACTTGCAAATTGGGCAAGTGGTGGAAGTGTTGGCACCTTTGGGCAAGTTTGTAGTATCGGAGAATAAGATTAATAAATTACTATTTGTGGCGACGGGCTCTGGGATTGTGCCAATTTATGCGATGATAAATGATCTGCTGATTAATAAAAAAGAAGCAAGGCCAATGAGGTTGCACTGGGGGATGAAAAACGAAGAAGATTTGTTTTTTGTGGATGATTTAAACCAGTTGTCGGAGGAACATCCCAATTTTGTGTTTGATATTGTATTGTCTAGACCAAGCCCAGAGTGGGATTTGTGTACTGGCCACGTCCAGGATTGTTTAGTGAGAGATTTTGTTGAAGGACTTACAGATTGGGAGGCTTATGTGTGTGGGAAACCAGTGGTAGTAGGTGAAATTGTAAAGAAATTGACCGAGCTTTCAATGAAACCTGAAAATATTTATCATGAGAAATTTACATGAAGTACCAAACGATTAAATGTAGGAATTGTGGGAATAACTTTGTGTGGAGTAGCGAAGAACAGGAGTTGTACAGTAAACGAGGGCTACCAGCGCCTGAATATTGTCCCATTTGTCGTGGTATTATAGAAGCCAGATCACGTGATAAAGCAAGGAGTAAATATGAGCGATGACCCAAAACTAGTAAAAGTGATAGGAAAATACAAGGTGGTAGTGGTTGAGTCAAAATGTATCGCGGCAGCCTCGTGCGTGGCGATTGCCCCCACCTTATTTAAACTGAATGAAAAGAATCTAGTAGAGATCATAGAGGGGGGGAGTGACGAACTAGACAATATCATGTTGTCGGCACAATCGTGCCCAACGGGAGCGATCGAAATATACGAAGGCGAAACTAGAGTGTGGCCACCACTATGAACAGTAAAACAATCATTATTTTTGCAGCCGTGACTTTGGGGGTGTTGCTAGGGGTAGGAGCACTACTGACGCAGTTTGGGGCTGCGGGAGAAAAACCAATAGTAGAAATCGCGGGAGAGAGTAAACGCGCGCTGGGGAGTGGGGGTGTGACACTGGTTGAGTTTAGCGATTTCCAGTGTCCAGCTTGCCTATCAGTACAGGCGCCTCTAAAAGATTTGCTAAAGAAGTATGATGGCAAGATCACATTTGTCTATCGCTATTTCCCCCTGACCCAAATCCACAAAAATGCACAGATGTCAGCCCAGGCTGCTGAGGCTGCGGGATTACAGGGCAAGTTTTGGGAGATGCACGATAAATTGTTTGAGACTCAAACCGAGTGGGAAGGAATAACTAATCCAACAGAAACATTTATTAAATATGCAGAGACATTGGGACTCGATATTGCCAAATTTAGAGTAGAACTGGAGAGCCAAGTCGTCAAAGATGCAATCCAAGTCGATGTGTCTGCAGCTACCAGATACGCGAT
>JBAQEX010000087.1:0-4654 GCA_049286965.1 Microgenomates group bacterium
GCCCTGTATGGGGAAAAAAGTTACGTCGCAGTTTTTAACTAATTGACTGTTTAAAATAATTAGTTCTCAATTTTCTAAACGAGTGCTACCATCTCTTTGCAAAGTATTCTGATACTTTTACCTAACCCGCAAGCAATTCTATTTGCCCGGGGTCTTTTTCGTGGGGAAAAAATTACGCATCTTCAACTACTGATACAGAAACATTTGTTAGTTCTTTCAATCCTGCTCTATATAGTCTGGCACGTTGGTGGTCAGAAGCAGTTAATTTCACTGCACAATCAGAATCAATCTTACTTATCATGTTTTTACACTTTCTAAAAAATCCCAAAGTGGGAACTATATCCACATTTACCTCTTTTCTATTTCGTAAATAGGCATTCATAGCCATCTTTGCTCGATCTATTTTCAACATTCCATCTAACCCAAAGTTAGAGAGTTTGCCGATTGAATACTTTTGAATATCTAACTTTAATTGATCCTCAGTAAACATAAAGTTAACATTAACTGACCGCTTCGGTTCTCCCATCATTTCAACGCCGTCTTCATCCTTATACAACTCTAGGCTATGACAATTCACATCTACCCATCTATCAGTATCAAAAAATCCAAAACGAAACTCATTATCCCTTTCAGACTTTGCTCCGGATGACTCATTTCTATAACTTGTAGTTAAAAAAGGTCCCCATCTAAAAAATAGAACTTCTGGGACCAATATCTCTATTCCACTTTCATCGCAGAAATGTAAAAAATCTTCACCCAAATGATTAGAGATCATTTCATATTGTTCTTCAGTAGGTGAAACTAAACCTTCCATCCTTTTTAATGCATGTTCTTTGGTGGTTCTAAAAGCATCAGTAGCTATTTTCTTGCCAAATTTTGCAATGTTTGTGCCCATTTCTCCTAGTTCACCAGACAATTGAAGTGACATATACCAATAATAGTATCAGAGTGTAATTACAAAGTGTTATCACGAGGTAATTTTATTTGCCCGGGGTATTTTTCGTGAGTAAATACTGCCTATATACAAGTACTACAAATAGGTGTAGTGTGTAATATATGTCAACTAAATCAATTACTACACAACGCGTAACACTCTTTCTTAAGCCAGCTCTCCTCAAGCAAGCCCGTGCCCAGGCGATCGTCGAAGATGCAACCCTTACTGCGCTCGTAGAAAAAGCCTTGATCGACTATTTGCCAGTTGTGACCGCGATCAAAAAGATCGAACTATAACTTTGGGTTTTTGAAAATAATCGGGTAAGACGTGACAGGATAGGGAGAAAATAGTATGACAGATTTAATCGAGGAAACTAAAATCGGAGCCTCTACCGCAGAGACATCTGAATACTTGGTTTATTATTTTTTTGGCGCCCTAGAAATTCTCTTGGCTTTTAGACTAGTACTCAAGCTAGCTGGTGCCAGTATAGCCAGTGGATTTGTAAAGATGATCTACGGCCTCACAGGCATCTTTACCTGGCCATTTGAAGGAATATTCCGTCGAGCCTTCACCCAAGGAGTAGAAACCACCTCCGTGTTAGAGCCAGCGACCATTGTCGCCCTGGCCGTGTATGCCATTGTCGCCTGGGGAATCGTGAAATTGGTGCGAATCTCATCAGGCGAAAAGCAACCAGAGTAAATTTATATAAATATTTAATAGAGGATAAATTATGACAACAATAGTCAACAACCCAGCTTCTCAGAGTGAGTCTGGCGGATACGGATTCTTACTCGGCATCATAGCGATTATCACGCTTGTGGTGATCTTTGTGTTTTACGGCGTGCCTGCGCTGCGCCGCATGGGTCCCGCACAAATCACGGTCCCTACCGAAATCAAAATGCCAGACAATGTCAACGTCAATGTCACGCAACCATAAATTATTAAAATATATAGGAGGTAGTTATATGGGCATTATACTTTGGATCATCTTTGGAGCCATCGCAGGGTGGATCGCTTCCATGTTTATGGGAACCGACAGCGGTCAGGGGACACTGACCGATATCATTATGGGTATCATCGGCTCGATCGTCGGTGGATTCCTCATGAATTTGGTCGGCAAATCCGGCGTGACAGGCTTTAATCTCTATAGCCTCATGGTCGCCATCATTGGCGCCGTCGTAGTGATTTATATCGCTCGCAGAGTGAGAGGCTAAACATGTTAAATATTATCGTATTGCTGGTGGCAGGATCGGCCTTTGCCTACATCTCTAAGGACAATTTGTCACCAGTTACACTCAATATCGCCAATTATACCTTTGCCGATATCCCCCTTTTTTATGTCATTGTGGGATCATTGCTTGTGGGTCTGGTTCTTTCCTACATCGTGCAGATATTTGGCAGCATCGCTAACGCTTTTGTGTTGCGCGGCAACCGTCAAGCGATGAAATCTGGTCAAGATGAGGTATTAGAGCTCACAAAACGGATCCATCAGCTAGAGCTAGAAAACGAAAAACTTAAGCACGAAAATCCAACAATACTTGATGCCAACGCTTTATGAAGATGTTGCTCACCAAGTTGTGGGGTTGGCTCAAACTACCCAAAGGTATTCAGCTAGCGATGATGCGGTTATTTGAGGACAAATTCCTCGTAGGCGTGACAGGGATTATTTTTAACGACAAAAACGAAATTTTACTTTTTAAACACAGCTATCGCTCCCACGCCTGGAGTTTGCCTGGTGGCTATCTAAAGGGTGGTGAACACCCCAAGGAGGGACTGGAGCGAGAGATCAAAGAGGAGTCCGGGTTCGTTGTGAGCGCAGATCAACAGCTCAAAACCAGGACAGACCGAGATAATGCAGTGCTCGACATGTGCTACACGGGTGTCTTGATCGGCGGCGAATTTGTGCCTACCCACGAAGTATTAGAATATGGCTTCTTCGCCCCCGATAAAATGCCCCTCCTGCGCAGCAATCAAGTTTTTCTCATTGATACCGGGCTCCATGAGCATCTCAACCTTCAAGGTGAGACCTCGTAGGCTGTCTATTTCTACCATGTTTCGAATCATAGTCATAACTATCAGATATTCCGTTGAATCGATTCATCGGAACAAATTTCAGCCTGCCAGCGATTTCCATTACCCGGGGTATTTTCCGTGGCACTTGCGCTCCATAGTACAATGGTCATATGCTGCAAAAAGAAAATGAACGAAAACCACGAGGTTTAATAGACTTAATGTTAAAGATTCCCGTTATCAGGGAACTGACATTACTCGGCATCTCAATCATTTGTCAGCTCGCCGATCCAGGGAATGAAATTAACTCCATGGGTGAAAGAGACGATTTGTAAAAGTGGACCTGGAGTGGGCGCACATAGAATCGAACTATGGACCTCTTTCTTATCAGGAAAGCGTTCTCTGGGCACATCGCATAAGCGATGATCAAATATAGTATGAGCGGAGGCTCACTCTTATCCCATTTGATCGCCAGGCTCGCCGTAGGCGACGATCAAAACCACTGAACTATTAATTTGATTCTAAATTTATCACTCGGCAGATTCATCAAAAGCTGGTGCCACATATCCACGAGGACAAATTCCACGCCCTGTATTTTTTCTTGCTAGGTGGTGACACAAAAAGACAGCACCTGCCAAGAAACCAGCAGCTCCTTCTCTATAAATACAGGAAGTAATTTCTTCAGAATTGACATGGTCAGTACAAAAACATTGAGGTGGTAACGTTATAAGTTCTTCTCGTAAATCTTCAGGAGTCTCTGACATATTTTTTTAAGTGGGCGCACATAGAATCGAACTATGGACCTCTTTCTTATCAGGAAAGCGTTCTACCACTGAACTACGCGCCCAAAAATATTAACTTTTACGAACTTCTGGATTTTAGCACGTTTTGTCCCTTGACCGCTATACCCCTTATGAGTTACAATTGCGTTCGCTCAGGAGAGCAATTAACCCAAGTATGCTGCAAATCAAAATAACAGGCCAAATACTTCGCTCTTACCGCCTGTAATATTTTGTTTCACATCTGGTTATCGAACTCTCCCGCAAGGGAGATTTTTTTATTCTCGTCGTGATGACGCAATTTCCGCACCTTTAACATAAATCTAGAAATTGGGCCGTTAGCTCATCTGGTAGAGCACTTCATTTGCAATGAAGAGGTGGCCGGTTCGAGCCCGGCACGGTCCACATAGGATTTTAGGTAGTAGAAATTAGTCCCTAAGCTGGTTTCTACTATCTAGCATCTTATTGCTAGATTTTGTACTTTAACAAGTGAAGAGTAGGAAAGCATCAAATAGCATTAGAAATATTGTTTATTAATTAGTATCAAGCTACTCAAATAAAGCATACGGTGGATGCCTTGGAATAATGTGCCGAAGAAGGACGTATAAGGCCGCGAAAGTCGTCGGTGAGGAGCCATAATCCTTTGACCCGGCGGTGTCCGAATGGGGCAACCCTGCTCTGAGTAATCAGAGTGGACCTAGTATTTATATTAGGTCGGTAACCCGGAGAACTGAAACATCTAAGTACCCGGAGGAAAAGAAATCGAATGAGATTCCCCTAGTAAGCGGTGAGCGAAAAGGGAACAGCCTAAACCGAGATTTATCTCGGTGTTGCAGGACCAGACATAACGTATTTTTAGGTTAGAAGAACAACGTGGAATAGTTGGCCATAGAACGTGAAAGCCGTGTAATCGAAAACCTGAAAATATCAG
>JBAQEX010000088.1:0-2860 GCA_049286965.1 Microgenomates group bacterium
TCAGTCAATTTTCTAAATCTTACCCACCCCTCTTCGTGCCCCGCCACACAGTCTCCCGTCAGTGTATTTACTATCGCCACCCCCGTCACGACCATATGGGTAGTCCCGAACAATTTTTTCAGCATTACCTCTGCATCTTTCTTATTTTTTGGTTTACCCAAGACCTCCCCAGCTACGTAAACTACCGTATCACCTCCAATAATGAGTGCATCATCAAACTTCTTCCCCACCTCTAGCGCCTTTTGGATAGCCAATTCCTCAACCATCTCCACCGGGTCATCGGTCGCTATCTTACTTTCGTCGTACCCAGATTCCACTATTTGAAAATCTACGCCCAACATCTCAAGCAATTCTCTACGCCTTGGCGACCCACTAGCTAAAATTATTTGCTGCATGAATGTATTTTACCTTATACAGCGTGAACTACCCTACGAATCATTTCTAGAAGGTTTTGTGAATCACTCATACCCTCTGGCAACCCAACAGCTGCAGATGTAAATTGTGGTTTAGTATTAATCTCTAGCAGCAATTGTTTAGATCTTCTCAGAAGATCAACTCCTACTATAGGAAAAACAGGGCGGTATATTTTGCCAATTTTGGAACAAGAATCCGTGCAATCTTTTTCTAAAACTGGGTGATCAGGATCATAAGCTTGCTCAATCAAAATAGCTCTGCTTTCTTCGTCCTTACAAGGTTCTCCGTTAAGGAGAATTTCTCTCCCCCCGTCTGGGATATTGGATGGCACGTTTCTAGATCTGAAATAGAATGGACTCTTGGGATTCGTAAAAAATGCTTCAAATAAGCTTACATTTCTACGGGTACCATTTTCGACATATCCAACCAGATGAGACTCGATCGGCATATGCTCATCATCTGGACGATAATCCTGACCTTGCTTATTAGTAGAACAAAACAAAGCTGCTCCATGTATTTTACCCATAGCATCCACCCACACTCTTGTAGAGGTATTATAGTCACCATCAGGTCGGCAATACTCCTGATAATAAAAATCTCTTGCGTAATTCGTTAAATTGCCCCTTGTCCACTCACCTATCCATGCGCCCTCAAGATTTCCTTTTTTTACTTCTAAAAATATATTTTTTAAATCATTTTCCCAAAGTTCTGGATGCTGAATTTTTTCGGCTAACAAATACGCTGTCACAAACTTCACTTTATGCTCAATAGTTTCAAGTAACCATTTATTTTCACCACGTGCTGATATCTTAGCTTTTGCCAATATAGGTTTGTTTACTGACAACATTTCCTCAAGTGTATACGTTTTAGGAACGTCCAAACCCACTAATCCCGCTACGTACTCGGTTCTTTTTTGGATTTCACCCCCATACGCATCAGACAAAAACATTCCAAGCTCTTGAGGATTTTGTCGCTCAAATACCCCTCCTTCGACTACTTGAAATCCAGTATTTCTAACTAACTCAAGTAGTTCTAAATTAAAATGTGGTGAGTTAAAAAAGAAAGATTCCACACCCCGAGCTTGGCGGCTAGTCTGCTCTATAAATCCAGCAGGAACTCTAAATATTTTTTTGGGGATCAATTTTTCTGCAACCAAATCAGGGTTCCTCGCAAAGTCAGGATTCATAAATATCATTTTACCTTATCCTTGGCACACACTAAATCCGCACCCATAACATTTGGCACACCCCTCCTCTATCGCTAGTTTTCCTCCACATTCAGGACAAACTGTCATATGTTTGCCCTTGGCTGTTCGTTCCTTCAGAGTTTCTGTTTTTATTTTACTTTGAATGATCTGGCTACCTTCAGCTTGTTCGCTTTTTGATCCAATATTTAAAATTTGTACGTCCTTGCTCCCGTCACGATAGATCGTGATCCCTTTACATCCCGACTTCCATGCCATCATATAGGCGCGCTCGACCTCATCGATTGTCGCCGTATGGGGGAAATTGATTGTTTTAGAGACGGCATTGTCCGTATATTTCTGCCATGCAGCCTGCATGGCGATATGCCACTCTGGCGCTATATCATGCGCTGTCCGATAAACCGATTTCACTTCTGCAGGCACCCCAGATATATTTGCCACCGATCCCTGCTGAGCCACCTCCCTGACTATCCGATCACGCACTTTGTGTTCATGGTCACCGTCAGCCCAAAGTGAGCTTGCCAGTTCGCTCCCGAAATATTTGTTTAGATAAGAAAGTCCATTGTCTTCAACCACATTCTTGGTATAAGCCAGTGCAAACACTGGCTCTATCCCCGAACTTGCGTCACACAACATCGAGATACTCCCCGTGGGTGCAATTGTAGTGATGGCTACATTGCGCACTTTGTCTTTGTGACTCGAGTCCTTCCGCCTTGGGAACTCCCCTTTCTCTTTAGCCAGCTCTCTAGACATCTCCCACGACGTGTCCTGGACAAATTTAGCCACTTTTTTAGCTAAATTCACGCCAGCCTCGCTGTCATAAGCGATTCTGAGTTGATATAGCATATCTGCCCACCCCATGACCCCAAGACCTATCCGCCGATTGGCCCTAACTGTTTCTGTAATCTGTGGGAGTGGATATTTACAGGCGTCAATTACATCATCAAGCATCCGCACTCCAGTTCTCACTACAAATCGAAGACGGTCCCACAACACACCCGGTGTGTGGGCGCCCTTCACACCGGGTGTGAAAGACACAAACTTCGCTAAATTGATCGATCCGAGATTACATGCATCAAATGGATGTAGTGGCTGTTCACCACAAGGGTTGGTTGCCTCGATCCGACCATATTTTGCAAGAAGTGGGTTGTTGCGATTGATAGGGTCCAAAAAGATCAGCCCAGGGTCACCTGTACGCCAAGCTAGTGACACTAGTTGTGACATGAGCGTGCGGGCCTGCAT
>JBAQEX010000089.1:0-2125 GCA_049286965.1 Microgenomates group bacterium
ACATTATCTTCGACCTTGATATCAGGTGTTATCCCCTCTTTCCCGATCCATCTCCCGCTTGGCAATACCCATTTTGCCACAGTCACGTGGAGACTTGATCCATCCGACAAATCCTGTACTTCTTGTACTGTGCCCTTGCCAAAGCTCTGCTCTCCTATGATTTGCGCTCGTTTGTTATCTTGCAATGCCCCGGCCGTGATCTCACTAGCCGATGCCGAGCCTTTATTGACTAGCACGACAAGCGGGATCGTGGTCAGACTCCCTTTACGATCGACGCTGTATGTCTGACTATCTTTCCTGCCCTCTTGTTTTACGATGATCCCAGATGTCAAAA
This sequence comes from Microgenomates group bacterium, assembly GCA_049286965.1. Classification (GTDB taxonomy): domain Bacteria; phylum Patescibacteriota; class Microgenomatia; order UBA1400; family UBA12108; genus CAJAUT01. Next base: position 335 of record JBAQEX010000089.1, read on the forward strand.
ACTCAGACGACACATAAACCGCCCCGTCTAGATAGCCTCCTGGATTGTTGCGCAGGTCCAGTACAATTCCCGCGGGTTTTGCCGCCACGATCTCAGCCACTTTAGCACTCCATTCTTTATCCGTTCGTCCGCCAAATTTGTGCAGTTCTAGTTCTGCCACTTTCTTGCCATTTTTAGTAGTAAATTTCAGTTCAACCGATGGGACCACGATTTCATCCCGCACAATTGTCACCTCAAAAGACTTCACCCCACCCTCTCTAAACAAGGTCAAAATTACGCTCGTCCCTTTCTCGCCCCGGATGTGGGTTACAGCTGTGGGGAGCGTCATGTCCCGCGTATCTACGTCTACTTGTTTCTTTTCATCTTTGATATGCAAGATCAGATCCCCCGCTTTTACCCCAGCGCGCTCAGCCGGCGAACCCGCAATGGGCGAAACCACCGCGAGCGTACTGTCTTTATATCCTAGCTCTATCCCCACGCCAAAAAATGCCCCGTTTAAATCTTCACTGGCCTGCTTATTTTCTTTAGGAGGTAAATATTGAGTGTATGGGTCATCGAGTGACTGGGAGAGTCCCTGCATCGCTCCCCAGGTCATCTTGGCATAATCTAGTTTACTAGTGTCGACGTAAGAATTCTCTAGTCGTTTCCACACCTCCCAAAATTTCGAAAAATCAGCAGTCGTGACTGCCCCGTCCATGGGACTCCCCACAAACTTCTTGACGATTGCATTATCTGCTTTGCCAAATCGGATCTTGGCCGTTTGATAGCCACCCGCAAAGATCAGGACACCAAAAGTAGCGAAGATGAAAAAATTACGTATCTGTTTGAGTCCTACTTTTTGCATAGGATCAAGATTACGCTGCAAATGGGAGTAGCGCAAGTAGGCGAGCTCGCTTTACCGCAATGCGGAGCGCACGCTGCCCCTTAGCGTCAAGTCCTGTCCGAGCGCGTGGTAGTATCCTACCCTGCTCTGTGACAAATCTAGATAAAGTTGCGCTATCCTTGTAATCAAATGTGATCGGGGCATCGCCCTTACTCATAATTGGTTTTTCTGGTCTTGGTTTGCGTTGCATATCTTGTATCCTTTATATTGGTTCAATGACCAATGGTTTAATGGTTTAATAATTTTAAAACGGTATATCTTCTACGTTGACGCTATCATCAACAGGTTCTGGAGGCTTTTCCTCTTTTTTGGTTACTTTTTTTGGTTTTTCGACCTTTTCAGGTTCTTTTTCATCATTTTGAGGTTGTGATGGGACCTCTTCAGAGACACCTACAAAGTCTTCCTCGTTGCCGCTGGCCATGGGCGCCCCGTCTCGGTTGCGGGTATCGAGGATCATCATATTTTCAGCCACAATCTCAGTGATCTCGCGTTGCTGACCATCTTGACCAGTGAATTTGCGAGTTTGCAGTCGTCCTTCGATAAAGATTTTGCGACCTTTAAACAATAGTTGTCCACAAATCTCAGCCAGTTTGCTCCAAGCTACAATGCGGTGGAACTGAGTCTCTTCTTGGCGGTCACTTCCGTCACCCGAACTCCAGCTCCTATTAGTGGCTAGTCCAAATGTAGCCACAGCCGTGCCCGACGGCGTATAGCGCACCTCGACGTCGCGCGTCAAGTTACCAATCAGCATTACTTTGTTCAGTGATCTAGATGACATATTATTCCCTTCACCTCGCCGTAGGCGGGTCCTATTCTTAAACTCTGACAAACATGTATCTGAGTATACTTTCGTCCATTCTAATCGTTTTGTCTAGCTCTAGCTGTGCAGCCGACTCTAGTGATATCAC
>JBAQEX010000090.1:0-5552 GCA_049286965.1 Microgenomates group bacterium
GTAGGAAGCTTATTGACAAAAAAGCAGTCAACGGGTAATATATAAATATGAAGATTTTTCTTTCCAATCATGGCAACTTACGCAATTTCCGTAGTTTTGTTGAGTCGCTCGATCTCTCTCATCCCGATCAATTGGAAATAACTACTCACGACAAATGGGTAACCGTGCATCCGGCAAACCTAGTATTGGCTGCGGCTCTAGCCATACAAGTTGGCAAGAACAACTCAAAAATTACCGGAAAAATTCCAGAAACTGGGAGATACTTGGATCGCATGGGACTTTATGGGCTAACCAATACAACTTCTTCGTTTGTTTATCACAAAAAAGAAGAGGCGGGGAGATTTGTGCCCATCAAAGTCATCAAGACGTCAAAAGACCAGTCTCTCTTTATTTCTGACATGATTCCACTTTTACATCTTTCCGAGGAGAACGCTACGGTAGTCAAATATATCATCGGGGAATTAGTGCGTAATGTACTAGAGCATGCCTACACGAATGATGGAGCTATCGTAGCTGCTCAGTATTACAAAAAAACTAATCGTGTCAGTATAGGAATATGTGATACTGGTATTGGAATATGGAAAAGTATGCATGAAAATTGGCATCCTAAAACTGATCTAGAAGCAATTCAACTAGCTTTAACACCAGGAATAACTGGGACAACTCGTAGGGAAGGTGGCACCTCCGACAACGCAGGAGCTGGACTATTTTTTATCAAGTCTATAGCCAAAATCTCACGAAACTATTTTGTCATATATAGTGGTAGCGCAGAATATACTTTACTCAAATACAACAAGCGTATTAAGGGCCTGCCTAGGCTCTACGCAGATCCAAGTAGAGATCAGCACAACTACGCAGACGACGCACCCAGTTTCCAGGGGACCTTAGTTGCAGTCGATATCTCACTGGATGAAACACCGGAGCTAAATGATCTGCTTTCTAGAATTGGGGAGGTGTATGACAAAGCTATTCGTGAGCGCAAACGCGGTAGATATAAAGAGCCGAGATTTATATGAAAAAAATCATTAAGATGCATAAAGTGGTCGGTGACTTTGCCGAAAACAAAGATGTGGCAAAACAATTGAGAGTAGTAGAGATTATTCCATCACTGTCCAAAGGTGATGAAGTCATTCTGGACTTTAGTGGGGTCAGTGGCGCCACCCAATCATTTATTCATGCCTTAATTAGCGATCCCATTCGAGAATTCAAAAATACCGCCTTCGACAAACTTGCTTACAAAAATGTTAATGACAATATTCGCGAGATTATCTCGATAGTCTATCGCTATATGCAAGAGAGCTTAGAGGATAACAATTAAATTTATGCTCCAATCAGCCTGGGACGAAATAAAGCCACTCATGGATCGCACCAAGCTCGATATCGCTACCATCGATGCTTTTAATGATCTAAAAAACGGCAGCATGGTCCATACCAAAGGGGAGGGCAACCCTCGCCATTACTGTTCATTTTTCTTGCCATACGATCAAGTAGCCGGCAAAATCTATCTGGGCCATCACATCAAGGCCGACGATTGGATCCCTCCTGGCGGTCACATCGAGCCAGGCGAAACTCCTTCCGATGCTGCGGTACGAGAAATGAAAGAAGAGCTCGGCGTAGAGATCACCAAAGCTCAGCTCACGCCATTTACTCTTTCTGTCAAAGAAATAGGTAGGCCCGAATCCGGATGTGTGGCCCACTACGACGTCTGGCACTGGGTAGATATCAAAGAGCAACCATTTGATTATCTCAAATCCGAGTACTATGATGCCGGCTGGTATCTGATCCCCGAAGGACTCAAAAAGATTCAGAAAAATCCAGATTTTGCGGATATCATCTCTAAACTACTGTAAGCTGTACGCCGCAAGCTGTATGCGTTAAAATGAACCGATATGAATATAGCCTGTATTGGGACTGGGTTTGTGGGGGTTGTAACATCAGCAGTACTTGCCAAACTAGGAAACAAAGTAGTAGGCCTCGATATCGACGCGCTCAAAATTTCTGCACTCCGCCAGGGGACTGTCCCCTTCTTCGAGCCTGGTCTCTCCGATCTCCTTGTAGAAACTCAGAAAATTGGCCATCTAACTTTCACGACCGACTATCAAACCGCCATTAGCTCGGCCGATATTGTCATGATCATGGTCGGCACCCCATCATCCGCAGATGGCCAAGCTGATCTCAAGTACGTCTTTGCCGCAGCGGACTCTCTAGCTCCTCACCTAAAAGATGGTGCGATAGTTATCATCAAAAGCACCGTCCCACCTGGCACAAACGCCAAAGTCAAAGAGATCATTAAAGCAAAGACATCGGTCGACTTTGAGCTAGCCTCAGTTCCCGAATTCTTAAAAGAGGGGACGGCTGTGGCAGACACTTTGCACCCAGACCGCATCGTGATCGGAGTCGAGTCAGATCGCGCAAAAGATATCTTGACCAAGCTTCACGAGCCGCTCACAACGAATGTAATCGTGATGAGACCGGAAAGCGCCCAAATGTGTAAATATGCGTCCAACAATTATTTAGCTACTCGTATCACTTTTATCAATCAAATCTCCGATTTATGTGAGGTAAATGGTGCCGATATCCAAGAAGTAATTATGGGTATTGGCGAAGACAAGCGGATCGGCAAACACTACTGGTACCCTGGTCTAGGATACGGTGGCTCTTGTTTCCCCAAAGATGTCAAAGAAATTGCCGCCTACGCCAAATCAGTGGGTGAAAAAGATAGCCTCTTTATCAAAGTAGACTCACTCAACGAAACCAGGATAGAAAAATTGATGATTAAATACAACACTTTGGTAGGGGGGGTTACTGGCAAAACGATTACTCTCCTAGGCACATCTTTTAAAAAAAACACCAACGATGAGCGTGAGGCGCCAGCCATCAAAGTAGCAGAGTGGTTAAGAGCCAAAGGGGCTACTGTAAAAACGGTTGACCCCAAAGCCACCGCCGATTTTACTGATCCATACGACGCCATTGTCGGTTCACATGCAGTAATGCTGCTTGTAGAATGGAGCGAATTTACGCATCTTGATCTAACAAAAATTAGTAATCTGATGCTTCAACCAAAATATTTCTTTGATACTCGCAATCAATATGATAAATTGGCTGTTGAGGCCGCGGGGCTCAAATATAAAGGAGTCGGACGATGACAAAAATTCTTATCACGGGAGCTGGCGGATTTGTGGGCACTTACCTCATCAAAGAACTACAAAAGTCAGAGGGCAACGAGATATACGGCGCAGTTTTTGCCGCATCGAGTGATATCACTTCGCTTTTACCCTCAGACCATATCGTCGAAGGCGACCTCAGTGATTCCAATTTTGCGACTCAGTTAGTCCAAACCGCCATGCCAGATATCGTCTACCACTTAGCAGCATTATCTGTGGTAGGGTCAAGTGTCGACAAGGCCGTCTCAGTTATGAACACCAATACCACCATTTCCTACAACATTTTGGAAGCAGTCAAAAATATTGCGCCGAAGGCCAGATTTATTGCCATCGCCTCTGCCAATGAATATGGCGCGGTAGAAGATGTGAGTAAACCCATAGGCGAAGACACTCCCCTGCGACCACTCAATCCCTATGCAGTTTCCAAAGTTTCCCAAGAAATGCTTGCACTCATGTACCAATTAGCCTATGGTCTCGACGTGGTTATCTTGCGCCCATTCAACCACACAGGCATCGGTCAAACAACTGAGTTTGTGATCCCCAAATTAGCCGAACAATTTGCCCGTATTGAAAAGGGGCAGATAGGGCCAGTGATTGAGGTAGGAAACCTAGATACTGTTCGCGACTTTACCGATGTGCGCGACATGGTGAGCGCCTACGCTTTAGCCGGCCAAAGCGGCAAATCAGGCGAGATTTACAATCTAGGCAGCGGCACTGGTCACACAATCAAAGAGATTTTAGATGTTCTCCAATCACTTTCTGCTGTTAAAGTAGAAATCAAAGTCAAAGATGAGCTAGTACGATCTGCTGACGTACCCATTCTCATTTGTGATTCTTCTAAGTTTAGTGCTTTAACTGGCTGGAAACCTACAATTACTCTTAATCAAACAATTTCAGATATACTTAATTACTATCGGGAGAAATAATATGGCAAAAAAAGCGCTCATCACAGGTGTCACCGGTCAAGATGGTAGTTACCTAGCCGAGCTTCTACTGGGGAAAGGATACGAGGTTTATGGTCTCACACGACGCACCAGTACTCCCAACCATTCGCGCATCGCAGGAATCGTGGATCAAATCCACTTGATTTCCGGCGACCTCCTAGACCAATATTCGCTCTACCAAGCTATCAAAGAATCACAGCCCGACGAAATCTACAATCTCGGAGCCCAAAGTTTTGTCAAAGCTAGCTGGGAACAGCCTATGTTTACGGGCGAAAGCACCGCCCTTGGCGTGACCCGCATGCTTGACGCAATGCGCATGGCCAAACCTGATGCCAAGTTCTACCAGGCTAGTAGTAGCGAGATGTTTGGCAAAGTCCAAGAGATCCCCCAAGTCGAAAGTACCCCGTTTTGGCCTCGCTCACCCTATGGTGTCGCTAAAGTTTATGGCCACTGGATCACAGTCAACTACCGCGAGTCCTACGATCTTTTTGCCGTCTCTGGAATTCTCTTCAATCACGAGTCGCCTCGTCGTGGGCTCGAGTTCGTGACCCGCAAAATCACCAGCACCGTGGCCAAAATCAAATATGGTAAAGTCGACAAGCTAATCCTCGGCAATCCCGACGCTAAACGCGATTGGGGATATGCTAAAGATTATGTCGAGATGATGCATCTCATGCTCCAGCAAGAAACGCCAGAAGATTTTGTAATCGCAACGGGGGAGACTCACGAGGTCCGCGAGTTTGTGACTAAAGCATTCGAGGTAGCAGGCCTCAAAGACTGGGAGGGTTATGTTGTCTGGAACGATCCGCGGTATGCCCGCCCCGCCGAAGTAGACCATTTGATCGGCAATCCCGCCAAAGCCAAAGAAAAGCTCGGCTGGGTCCCAAAGACCAGTTTTGATGAGCTTGTCCGCATTATGGTTGAAGCCGATCTAGAACTAGAAAAAATATGAAACGTATCTTAATCACCGGTGGAGCCGGCTTTATTGGCTCGCATCTTTGCAAATATTTTTTAGATGCTGGCGACGGGGTAATCTGCGTCGACAATTTCCTTTCCGGTTCGCGTGACAATCTCAAAGAGTTCAAAGACAATAAAAATTTCAGGCTCATTGAGCATGATGTCTGTCAGCCACTCCCAGAGATAGTTGAACATATTGATGCTATTTTTCACTTTGCTTGCCCTGCCTCCCCAAACCCAGCCAGCCCCATCTCATACATGCGCTACCCAGTCGAGACGCTCATGGTCAACACCCTGGGGGCACAGCGTATGCTCGAGCTCGCCCACACCAATATGTGTCAGATCATCTTTGCTTCAACCAGCGAAGTATATGGCGACCCTCTCGTTCATCCACAGCCTGAAACATACTGGGGCAACGTCAATCCCAATGGGCCTCGTAGCGCTTACGATGAAGGAAAGCGTGCCATGGAAGCGCTCGCTTTTGCCT
>JBAQEX010000091.1:0-16973 GCA_049286965.1 Microgenomates group bacterium
GGTATGTGGTCTGGCCTAGCCTTGCTAGTCAAAACACCAGCACTGTTGTTTATGCTCTTGATCCCAGCCGCCTATATTTTAGAGGTCAATTTCAAAAAAATATTTACCAGGCAAACATTTCAATTTATCTTGCTAGTCCTCATCTCTTGGGCGCTGGCTGAAATCATCAACAATATCCAGCGTCTCTCTCCCTGGATGCACATGATCAAAGAAAAAAATACCTTCTTTATCGTCCCCTACAGCGAAATCTTTAAAGAGCCCAAGCGACTCCTCAACAATTTTCACGACATCTGGAGGTGGCACGGCCACTACACAACTGTGCCGGTCCTGCTGATGGCGATCTACTCGATCATCGCTTGGTTCAAAGCGTCCTGGCGCAAGGCAGTACTCGTTTTTGCTTGGTTTTTCCTCCCAGTTTTTGCAACCGTCTTGGTCGCCAAACTATTTGCCCCCCGCTACATGATGTTTACGACTCCGTTCCTCATGCTGATTGCAGCATACGGACTCTCTCAAATAAAAAATTTAAAAATCCAAGTAGTTTTATTTATCTCGCTTTCAATTTTACCGGTATTACAGATAACCAAACTGATTACTGACCCTATCCATTATGACTATCTCAACATGGACGAAGGATACGTCAATGGTTGGTCAGCCGGTAATGGTACCAAACAGATCGCAGAGTGGGCAGTGACCCGCATCAAAGAAACAGCGATTCCTATGACTATTTTTACCGAAGGCACATTTGGCATCTTGCCCCACGGGCTCGAGCTTTACGCCCAAGGCAAAACCGACAAGCTTACAATCACCGGAGTCTACCCAGTCAACGAAATACCACCTAAAATCTCTGTCGATTATGCCACTAGTCACAGAGAAACCTATCTCATTTTAAACAATACAATTACGCATGATGTACCTCCGGGTCTTCAGCTCATCGCCAGTTACGATAAATTGCGCGACAATCCTATGCGCTTGTATCGCGTCATACCAAAATAATCATTTATGCGCAAAGTAATGTTTGGCCTTTTCATCATCCTATCAATCCTCATATTTCGACCCGTCCTCAATAATCTCTGGTATCCTATGCACGACTCTACGAGCATCGCGAGAGTTTACTTATTAGAAAAAACCTTGTCGACTGGCCAGTTCCCCGCCATCTGGGCTGGCGAGTTAAATGATGGGGCAGGTTATCCACTCTTTCATTTTTACGCACCCCTTACTACTTACCTCGGTCTACTAGGCAAGTTCATCTCAGGGTCTTATTTTGTCGGACTCAAACTGGTTCTTGTTTTAGCGTCGCTCCTTGGGATGACGGGTATGTACTCCCTGGCGCGTAAATGGGGGAGAGGCGCAGGGATTGTATCGGCCTTCGCCTATGCCTTACTGCCATACGCAGCAGTAAACCTGTATGTGCGGGGCGCATTTGCCGAGTATCTGGCCATGGGTTTGCTCCCTTGGGTATTCTATTGTTGGGTAGATATTGGCACGCGGCGCAAGCAGCTCTCTGCGACTTTTATCACTACTCTTTTTTTGCTCTCCCACAACTTGATTCCGCTCATTACCGCGCCGTTTTTACTCATTTGGATCATCATCAACAAACCCAAAAATTTAAAAAATTTAGTTCTACCGATTCTGGCGACACTTACTCTTACTGCCTTTTATTTAATCCCTCTATTATTTGAACGCAGTTTTGTCCAAGCCGATTCTATCGCTCGCACTACCGATTATTCACTCCATTTTGTATCGCCGGCACAACTATGGAACTCGACCTGGGGATACGGTGGGTCAGCTGCGGGGATCGAAGACGGCATGTCATTTAAAGTGGGCAAAATCCAGTTGTTGCTGGCGATGTTTGGATCAATTCTTATTATTTTTAGGTCGAAACGTAAGGAGCTATTTTTTCTGATCTCCGCGATCATCGCTCTTTTTATGACAACTAGTTATTCAAATATGATTTGGCAAAATATTAAAATCATCTCTATTGTGCAGTTCCCATGGAGATATTTAGTGCTAGTCGGATTTTTTGTTTCTATTCTCGCTGGCTACAGCGTGACTTTTATCAAAAGCAAATTCATTCAGTTTGGCTTTAGCGCAGCGATAGTTATTTTGTTTATATTATTAAATCTCAAATATTTTGTTCCCCAATCAACCTTTGTCGCAAATCAAGGCGACTTTACAAACTCAGCTTATCTTTCTAATTTGCCAAATATTATCCCAGAATATGCCCCACGCTGGTTGATTACAAAGAATATTCCTTTCGAGAATAGTACAGTTTTACCATACTACTATTACCCGACTTGGCAAGTACAAAAAGATGGTAAAGACGTCCAAACATTTCCAAGCTCGCAAGGCATGCTAGCAATCTCCAATCCGTCCCATTCAACCAACATCGTGGCTAAACAGAGTCATACGGGGTTAGAGATTGTTGCCAATTTTATGTCCCTGGTTGCACTAATCGTCACAATCAAACTTTATGTCAAAGCTTAAAATATACCTATCTTTACAGGTAGCAACCATCGTCGCATATTATGGCTCCATCAAGTTTGGATTTTCTCAGGATGATTGGTACTTTCTCTATATCTCCACGGCCAGAAATTTAGGGGATATTCTCAATTTTTTCAACCCGTTCTCACAATCTGGTTTTGCCTTTTATAGACCCCTTGGTACCCAGCTATATTATTATCTCTCACGACTCATTTTTGGCCTGCAAGGCGCGCCTGCCTATATGCATATATTTATGATTTTTGTGCAGTCACTGGCCTCTTACAACGTCTATAGATTGGTCAAACATTTGTCCAGTGATCGCTTCCTCAGTCTAGTCATCGCCGTGCTTTATGCTACCTCCAGCGTTCACTTCCTTAGTCTTTACTATATTGCTGCGACTCAACAACTCTTGGCTACTTTGTTTTCCTTATTGGCAATCAATGATTATTTAGAAAAAAAATATATAGGTTCTGGCATCTTTTTCGCCTTGGGACTTTTATCCAAAGAAGTGGCTATCGTAGCTCCCGTGATTATGGTTTTGTCTGAGTATCAAATAACCAAGAAATTCAACTTGGCCAAACTAATCCCAAAATTGACTGTGACAATCATAGTTTTACTCATCTATATCGCTATCAAACTCGTGGGCGGTCTCCAAGTGCAGTCGGAATACCACTTTGTCTTAAATAGTTCAGTCATTAGTACCGCCAGGTGGTATCTGCTCTTTGGCTATGGTTCACCAGAAGAACTAGTCAGGTATGGCTTGCCCAAGATGGCAATCAATTACCTTGGCTTTATCCGTGACTTTGGGATATTGGGCATCCTTACGGGGTTCATCCCAGTTGGCATCTCGCTTCTTGCGTTTTATCAAATTATTTTAGGGTTATGGCACAAGCACTACAAAGTTCTTATTTATCTTCTTTGGTGGATTCTGGCTCTCCTCCCAGTACTCTTGCTGCAAGACCATCGCTACCCCCATTACGTGGATTTAGCGCTCATCCCCATGCTCCTCATTTTGTTCGAAGGCAATTCCCGCGCATGGACTATCTCGCTTGCCACGCTGATCTGTATTGTTTCACTGGGTTCGATTCACCTGAGTGAATCTGCCCATTGGACCACCAAGCGCGCCATCATCTCCTCATCAGCTGTGCAACAAATATCATCTAGTAGTGCCTGTAGTAAAAAAGATTGGAATATACTAGGAGTAGGGGATAGTGCCAAACAACTCTCATACGCTCTATCTCTGGAAAATGGACCACGAGTTATCTGTAACAGAGAAATACAGGTATACTACCTAGGGGTGACTCAGGGAGAGCCACCTATTGGGGCATATCAAATGGATACTCAGAGGATAATTGGTTTATGACAGAGCTCAATTTAGACAATCTCAAATCTCGCGCTTTCAAGGGGGTATTCACCCTCACTTTCCGCCGGCTCATCCTCAAAATCATCGATACGGTCGGTCTCATATTTCTCGCTCGCGCGCTCACCACGGATTCATTTGGAGTGTTTGGCATCATTAGTTTTGTCGTCTTTACCTTTTTATCATTTTTCTCAGACATTGGTTTTGGCGCTGCCTTGATTCAAAAAAAAGAGGAATTGTCTGTTGAAGATACTCGCACCACTTTTACTATCCAACAAGTATTAGTCAGTTTTTTACTTTTGATTTGTTGGCTTGTCTCGCCAGCTATAGCTGGCGGATACAACTTAGGCAACCAGGGTATGTGGCTAATCCGCGTACTATCTATCAGTCTCTTTATTACCTCATTTAAAACAATCCCCTCAATACTCTTGGAGCGTGAACTCAAATTTGAAAAACTAATCATTCCCGAGATTTTAGAAACGCTGACATACAATGGCATCGCCGTCTATATGGCGCTCCACGACTGGGGGGTTTGGAGTCTCGTGATTGCAATACTTGCTCGGACCGTGATTGGCGCAATCGCACTGAACCTAATCAAGCCATGGCAAATGGGTTGGACATTTTCCAAGCGTTCTGCCAGCGCCCTCCTTCATTTTGGAGTCCCATACCAGCTCAACAGCGTCCTAGCTCTAATCAAAGACAATGTCGCCCCGACCCTGATTGCCTTTTGGTACGGCCCAGCTGCCGTAGCCTACGTCAATCTAGCCCAAAATATCGCCAGTCGCCCTATGGAGATTATCAACATTGTCTCTCGCGTGACTTTCCCTGCCTACTCTCGCATCCAGGGTGATCTACCTAGGGTAAAACGCTGGATCGAAAAGTCAGTCTCATTTATGGCTTATCTCTACTATCCTGCTATCACTGGTCTCATCATTGTCGCTCCAGGTATCTTGCAGTACCTCTACGCCAACAAAGCCGACAAATGGCTCCCCGCACTGCCTACCTTACTCCTATTTCTCGCTGGTGCTTTCCCTATTATTATTACAACCACCTATACCAATGCCCTCTATGCTCTAGGCAGGCCCAAAGTGGTCCTTTCGCTCATGGGGATCTACACAGTGCTCACCTGGGCGCTTGGCGCCCCACTCATTTATAAGTATGGTTACGTAGGGATCGCGATGGCTGGACTCATCATTACCTATGTTACCCTCCCCATTGTGGTGGGTGCGCTTAACAATCTCGTCAAAGTCGATACTTGGGACTCCGTCAAAAAACCACTGCTCGCCAGTTTGATCATGGGCGCAGTTACTTATTACATCAATCTGATTTTCACTCATTCTTTACTTACCCTTGCCTTTACTTGCCTAGTTGGGATGGTAACATATATCTTGGCAATAATAATAATTGACGGCCACCGGCTCAAATCTGAGCTTGCGACCTATGGAGGCCTGATTGGCAAAAGGAATACATGAACTACAAAGAAACCAAGATCTCAGTCATCATCCCCACCGTCAATGCCCACGAAGAACTGGATCTGGCTATATTCAGTATCAAGAAAAATTCTGATTGCATTATCGAATTTGTGATCGTGATTGATCCCGACATGAATACGGGCATTGTCAACCAAGATATCTTAAATGTCTGCAAAAAACACTCAGTCAAAGCATGGGTCAACAAAGAAAATCTAGGGCCCTATGGCAACTGGAATCGAGGAGCCGAAGTAGCAACTACTGACTGGTTAGTCTTTGCGACTGACGACCAATATTTTGCGCCCCACTGGGACTCCAATTTGCTCAAATACTGGGCTCCCAAGAGACTCATCTCTGGTAGGTTAATCGAGCCAGGCATCATCCCCGTGTACAAAACCAATATTCAGCAAGATTTCGGAGTTTTACCTGCCGAATTTAAAGAAAAGGAATTTATCAAGTGGTGTGAAGGTAGGCGAGCCACTGGCTATACGCCCGATGGATTCTTTATCCCCATGCTGCAATCACGTGCGGATTATGATGCCCTAGGACACTACCCAGTAGCAGGCAAGTTTGGGACCTCAACAGCAGTCAGCAACGATTATCTCTATGTCCAATCAGCGCTAAAAAGGGGTTACCAATTTGGTACTGCAGAGGATTCCTATTCATATCATTTCCAAGCCAGTTCCTGGAAGAAAAAAACCTTACACCCAAGCATTGCCGCCGTGGTCCTGACCAAAAACGAAGAAATCGACTTGGCAAACTGTCTCAAATCCCTCTCCTGGGTCAGCGACATCTTTGTACTTGACTCAGGGTCAACCGACAAAACATTAGAGATAGCCAAAAAATACAAAACGACCATCCTCAGTCGCCCATTCGACAACTTTGCCGCTCAGCGAAATTTTGCCCTCACTAAAGTATCTAGTTACAACTGGGTGATCATGATCGATGCCGACGAAGTAGTCGAAAAAGAGCTTGCCAAAGAACTGGAGTTTTTTGCCAAAGATATTTATTTAGACGGCGTCAGTATCCCCAGGAAAAATTATATTTTTGGGGAGTGGATCAAACATTCAGATTGGTATCCAGATCACCGACTTGTCTTTTTCCGTCCCAAGATGGTGCAGTATAGTGGGGACGTGCACGAGCGAGTCAATTTTATCAAGGGCAACGGCACCGTAGCCAAATCAGTTGCACACATCATCCACCACAACTACGATACAGTGACCGAGTTTATCACCAAAAATCTTATCGAGTATCCACTTCAGTACGCTAAAGTCATGGATAGTGAACAAGTCAAGTTTAGTGCCATGGATTTACTAGGCAAACCAATCGCAGAGTTTATGCGAAGATTTTTCTTGACCGAAGGGTACAAAGACGGGATGTACGGATTCATCCTTTCACTCCTCATGGGAGTGCAGACGCTGGTTGCCTATTGTTATCTCTGGGAACTACAAGGTAAACGTAAAGATTTAACAACCGCAGAAACCCAGGCTATATTCGCTAGTCTCAAAGGCAAGGGCAGTGAACTCACCTACTGGCTCACCACTGTCGCGATCGAAAGCTCGAAGGGTGCCGTCAAATTACTGCACCGGGCCAAGCGGAAAGCACTAAAAATCATCAGAGGTTTATGAAACAAAAATCCAAAAAAATCAAACACGCAGCAGTCCTCATCAATTTCCGCGATGCCAAAATGACTGCCATGTGCGTCAAGTCTATCGAGGCTAGCAAAGACGCGCCCCACATTATCGTCGTCGACAATGGCTCATCGCAGGAGTGTATCAACGAACTCAAATCCCTCTGTCCTAAACTAGACCTCATCGTCACCGGGTCCAACATCGGTTTTTCGGCCGGGAACAATGTGGGTATCAAAAAAGCCTTACGCATGGGGGCTCAGGTAATCTATATCATCAACAATGATACACTAGTTGACCCCAATCTCTTCTTTAGAGCTTACCGCTATGTGGCTGCTAAGAATCGGATTGCAGGAGCCAAAATCTATTATGCTAAAGGTTACGAATACCATGAGTCACAACGTGGGTTAAGCAATGTCATTTGGTATGGGGGAGGATATTTTGACTATTCTATGGCTGTCTCCCGCCACTATGGCATCGATGAAATTGATCAGGGGCAGTACGACAAAATCAGACCAGTTGACTTTATCACGGGCTGCTTCATCGCCGTACCTCGCGCCATATTTAACAAAATAGGATTACTCGATGAACCATTTTTCTTGTATCTTGAAGATAGTGACTTTAGCTTGCACGCAAAGTCCGCTGGGGTTGAGGTTATGTACAATCCCAACTTGGTTTTATTTCACTGCAATGGGGGTAGTACGGGTGCTGCCTCGCCTCTGGTTGATTATTATATGACTCGCAACCGTTTCTTCATTGCCAAGCGATATGGCACTCTACGCCTCCGTTTCGCCCTCTTGCGGGAAGCGATTTTGCGCAACTGGAACTCTCCTATCCGTCGCATGGCATTTCTGGACTATTTATGGGGTAGAATGGGGAATAGGAATGACAAAATATCCGCCCTTGTGGCTAAAACTCAAAAATAAACTCCCTCAAATTATTTTTGCGTTCTTTCTAGCGTCTATCGTCTTTCTTCTATATTCCAATTTGGGACGCGACGCTTTATTTGACTGGGACGAGGGGATCTACGCCGAGCTTGGTCGTCAATTAGTAGTTACAAAAAACATCTTTATCACTTTTTGGAACGGTGCAGCTTGGCTAGAAAAACCTCCGGGGATCGCTTGGTTGTCTGGGCTTGGTATTGCGCTTGCTGGTCCCACTGCTTATGGCGCTCGATTATTTATGCCTCTTGTTGCCATCTATGTTTTGTATGTCGTATATCGCATAGGTACTCACCTAGGCAATTGGAAACACGGGATGATTGCAGCCGGAGTTCTTGCCTCACTCAATTTATTTTTGGGTCGCACTCGCGCCGTCAATACTGATATGGCTCTCCTTGCCAGTATCACCACGACGATATTATTTTTACTAGAAAGCCGTCCCGCTTGGTGGGTTGCCCTCGCCATCTTTGGCGGAGTTTGGTTTAAAGGCATCGCAGGACTGATGTCTGTAATTATTGCATTACCATTATTTCTCCAAAAACCCAAAACCTACGTACTTCGTACCATTTACTCTGTACTTATATTGATAATCCCTTGGCATCTATACGCATATCTCAAATACCATCGTGAATTTTTGACCCCCTATCTATTTGAGCAAGTGCTCAGGCGCGCCACCGCTCAGATCGAGTTTCACTTTGAAACCCGATGGTATTACTTCAATTACCTATATGAAAATTTGGGTATTGGGGTATTGCTAGTTGCAGGACTTGGCGCTGTTTCGACTCTTTTTACCAGAAAAAATCTTTATTTACTTTGGTGGGTACTGGCGCCCCTGACTATTTTTACTCTCGCCAAAACCAGGCTTTTTTGGTATATCTTACCCATTTATCCCGCAATCTCTTTACTCATAGCCCAAATAATTGGCGGCTTCCAGTCGAGCAAAGTCTCAAAAAATGTGGTCAGCGTCCTCGCAGTCGGTATCATTACTCAAGCTATTATGGCGACCTCCAAGTCAGTAGAACTCAAAAAAACTATTGCTATTATCCCAGACCGAGTCCAGGTAGCTCAATCACTTGGCAAATTGACTTCCCAACCACTCTCGGTTTTAGTGCCACCCTCAGAACGCTTGTCGGAAGCACTCCTGCCAGAAGTTGCCAAACTCACTTCTAGTTTCCGTTATGGCGGCATGCCATCAGTTGTCTATTATTATGGTGGCAAAGTAGATTTTTACTATGACGTCGACAAATTTAGAGATTACTGGGAAAATGCTGAGTCTCCCCTTGTCTTGATTGCCGCCGAAGACGCCAAATTTGTACCGGGGGAATATCGCACTCTCATAAGCACCGAAACATACCTAGGGATTGTAAAAGGAGATTATGCTCACCGTTAGTACCCAAGTCACTCGTGGTGACTCACTTTCTGTATTTGAAGCCATGCTCAAAAGCGTGACATTTGCCGATGAGCTGATCATCTTCAACATGGAACGTACAGACAAAGAAGCGCTGAATCTTTTTGCCAAATACAAAGCCAAAGTTGTAGATGTTAAAACCCCCAAAATTGTTGAAAGTATAAGGAGCGACCAAATCCAGGCTGCCAGTGGTGACTGGGCGCTCATCATGGATTATGACGAGATTATCACAGACGATCTCGCAGGTGAGATCAAAGCTATCACAGAGAATTTGGCCTCATGTAGTGCCTATGCCATTGGCCGCGACAATTACTCCCTAGGGTACCCACTCAAACATGGCGGCTGGGAGCGCGACTATGTAGTCAGGCTCATTCGTAAAAAAGATTTTGTTTCTTGGGGCACCAATATCCATAGTCAGCCGGTGTTCAAAGGCAGTACCATCAAGACCTCCTTTGCCATGGAGCATCATAAAGACGCAAGCCTAGCCCAGATGGTTACAAAAACCAATCGCTACTCAGACATCGAGGCTCAACAATTTTTTGCAGGCGGTTTACCCCCAGCGACAGTTGTGACACTGCTCCGTAAATCTGTCATGGAATTTATTCGTAGGTATTTTTTGAAGCGCGGTTGCCTTGACGGCCGCATCGGGCTTTTCCAGTCACTCTACCAAGGGTATTCAGTTTTCATATCCTACGCCAAGCTTTACGAAAAACAATTTACCCAAGGTATTAAAAATCATTCACAAAAATTATAGTTCACTGTATCGATGATTCGAATCATCGATACAATAATATGAAAAAGGAAACAATTGTTCTATTACCAGGTTATGATGGGGATGGTCAAGGAACTTTTGCAAAACTCACATCTCTGATTGAGGGTAAATACGACTGCCTAATCATCAATTATCCCTTCTACCGCCAAACAACAAAGTCATACTCACTCTCAGAGCTGAACCAATGGCTTCAACGAGTTATCAAAGCAAAGCATCTTGCCAAATTTCACTTGCTTGGTTTCTCCATGGGTGGATTTATAGCTACGCAATACGCCATCTCACATCCAGAACAAATTCTTTCCCTCACCATCGTCAGTTCCTCTGTGAGCCCAAGTCTATCCAGCTCATATAACACATTGGTTTGGACGGCCCGCAACTTATTCAAAGTCCCTCTTATCGCCAAGGTGTTCTCAATCATATATACCTTAAAACTTTTGAAACCGCTCGTTACTAAATACTCGCCGCTCCCCTTACCAAGAGACGATTTCCCCAGTAGTGAGGGGTACCCAGTTTATGGAACCTTAGCCAATGTACTTTATGAAGCTACTCACAACGATCAAGATCAATTAATAGCCAAGCAAAAGTTCCCTAAATTAGCAATCCTCTTTAAAGATGATCACTCATTCCCAGCCAGTACCTATGCTCCTATTCTGACAAACTTTGGTTTTCGAGTTATAGTAAAAGAAAGAGGCGGTCATGCAGTAAGTAATAATTATTGGAATCAAGTTGCATCCTCTCTGTATCGATGATTCGAATCATCGATACAAACATACTATGTCGCAAGTATCGAAAAACAAATTAAATACCAAAGTTTACGAAAAAATATTCACCCTATTCCCAAAATTTCTATACCGAATGACTAGTCATGGTAGACAATCGGATCTTATTGAGTCTTTCTTTACACGTACTGAAAAAATAGTTATAGCCAAAAGGGTGGCGATCGCTTTTATGTTATCCAAGGGGTATAGTTATCGGCAGATCTCCTCAAAAATCAAAGTCAGCACTAGCAGCATTGTAAAAATAGCAGACGTAATTTCCAAAAATACAGCGGTAGTAAAAGAACTAGAATTAATAGCAAGCGAAGAGTCTTTTCTTGATTTTCTGAATACGATTGGCTATAACACCGCTAAGCTCCTACCACCCAGGGGTGGTAATTGGTCAGCTTGGCGGGGTAGAATAGAGAAAGAAAAGCGAGACCTAGAAAACCCATTCTAACAACTGTATCGATGATTCGAATCATCGATACACTAATACGAACCTATTTAATACTAGTATATATATGAAAAAAACAGAAATTATTTTCCTAGTAGTAATCACTTTAATTAGTTTATTTTTGTATACATATAGACTAGATAAAACGCTAATTTTCTCAAGCGATTTCGCCAATGAGACTTATCAAATCCTTGAAATGTGGCAAAACAAAACTATTACTTTTCTTGGTGCCCCAATGTCATTTGGTCAACAAAGCAATAGGATGATCTATCACACATCACTCTCACTTTATATTGGCATGATAGGTTCGTTAATGACAGGTTTTTCCCCACTTGGTCCAATCATCCCAAATATATTTATGTTTCTCGTTAGCCTGCCATTCTTCTATCTGCTAACCAAGCTACTAACCAAGGACATAGCTAAAAGACGCTTCATTACCATTACCTATGCTTTTTCACCAATTACCATTAGCTATGCTAGATTTTTTTGGGTTCCTAATATTATCATTCCCCTCAGTGTGATTTATTGGTTTCTATATTACAAATTCTCTTCGGTCAAAAACGTCAAACTTGTGAATTATCTGGCATTGGGCTTGCTTTCTGGGATAATGTTCAACTTACACTACATGGCTATAATTGCACTCTTAGTCACAATTATTCTCTTTCTTCGCGAGAGGAAGTATAAACAATCAGCTTATTATCTACTTGGTTTTGGGTTGACTTTACTACCTTTTCTATTTTTTGAAATTCGCAACAATTTTTACTTTATCAAAACTCTATTTGAGCATATGTTTGCTGGCAACGCCACTACTGGAACAACTGAGGAACCTAATTTTATAATGCGACTCAGTCTACTCTTCAGTTCTATTTTAGGCATCCGTTCCGCTGAGCTCAGGTTATCTACACATGAATTACCGAGAATGTGGCAATACATTTTAGGTATCTTTATCACAATTCGCTATTTTCTTAAAAGTCGAGATTGGAAAACTGACAAGCAACTACTACCATTGTTTTGGATTTCTTTCGCAATCATCACGCTTTATAGTCTAGCTGGAATGAGTATTCACATCCGATATTTATTCGCCATGTATCCTATTTTCGTATATCTTTTAGGAGATATGTTGTATGTACAAGGAACATCAAACTTGAAATATTGGTTCCTTGCTCTAGTTATGATGCTGGGTGTCGCTCGTATAACTTGGACACAAGCTCAAACTGAGTTTACTTTCCCTCTAGCAACTCTTGAAAAAATAGGGCAGATCATTGTGGAAGATAATTTTTGCGGCAGCTATAATATTACCGAAAATATTACAGGTGACGCCCAGGCGACTGCTATTCGTTACTTCGTGCAGCGAGATGCGAAAAAAAAGCCACAACCAAACCTAGATTATCAAAATTTGGATGCGCTCTACGCGGTAGCAAGTAGCGTAGAATCAATTTTAGTCGCTAATAGGTGGGAATATTCAGCTACTCCGCATTTACAAGTTGCGCAGTCGTGGGACGTCGCAGATGGAGTTATACTTTACAAGTTTACTAGACAATAACTATGACTAGTTCAAAAAAAGCCCTGATAGTCAGTCCTTATCTCGATCATTTGGGGGGAGGGGAGCGGTACATGTTATCAGCCGCCGCCGCTCTCGAATCACTTGGTTACGATATCTATTTTTCTTGGGACAATCTGGAAGAAATCACAAAACTTTCGTCTATGCTTGGCATCACACTCAAAAATCCGCGCCTAGATGCTAATATAAAAAAACTCTATTTCAGCAATAATCCAGCCGACATGTATCTCTCCACTCGAAAATATGACGTCGTGTTTTATCTCTCGGATGGCTCTATCCCACTCTTGGGCGGTAGGAGAAACATAGTCCATATGCAAGTACCATTTCACGGGATAGGAGGAAAATCACTCAAAAATCGCATCAAAAAATTATTCATTCACCAAGTTGTCGTCAACTCTCAGTTTACTAAAAACGTGATCGACGCTGAATATGGAATCAACTCAATAGTTTTGTACCCACCCGTTGTCCCAATCACTGACTCTCTCCCTAAAGAAAAAATCATCCTTTCCGTCGGGCGCTTTGAGCCGAGTCTCAACACTAAACATCAAGATGTTTTGATTGACGCCTTCAAAATGTTGTCCCCCAAGCTTCCTGAGTGGAAGCTCATCATGGCTGGTGGGTGTAGTAGTGATCAGTGGCTCAAAGTGCTCAAACAAAAAGCAACTGGGTTGCCAATCGAATTTGCTACCAATGTAGAGTATTCACAGCTCACTCAGCTCTACCAAAAGGCCAGCATATATTGGCACGCCGCGGGATACGGGGTCGACGAAGTAAAAAATCCCGAGCTCACAGAGCATTTCGGGATTAGTACCGTTGAGGCCATCTCCGCCGGTGCCGCCCCCCTGGTTGTGCCATATGGCGGCCAAAGAGAAATAGTCAAAGACTCAAATTATCACTGGGAGACTAAAGAGCAACTGATAGCAAAAACGCTCGCCCTGGTGGATAATCTAAAACAACCAGTTATCAATACAGAGATATACTCTGTGGATCGCTTTAAGCAGCAATTGGCGAGCGTTGTATGAGTTTTATCAAAGCTTTATTACGATCCAAGTTGTTTTTACTCGGTTTATTGATCCGCTTGGTAGTCATGCCATTTACCGCCCACTATGATTTGCGCGGCATCAATTTTGCCGTTTTTCAGCTCCCCTACAATCACATAATCAATGTCTACGAAGTAGCCAAATCTGGGCCGATTGATTACATTACCAACGTCAATTTTGGTCGCGAATATTTCATCTACCCGCCTCTTACCTACTTTACCCTCGGCAGCTTCATGTGGCTCCTCAAGCCACTCTACGGAGGTGAGTTTGTCCACTGGATACAAGGATATGGCAATGATGTCCTAAGCGTCATCACTCACCCGCAAGTCTTTCGCTATCTTTTCCTTATGAAAGTGCCGTATTTATTTTTTGACTTGCTCATGATTTTTGGTTTATTTAAAATGGTCAAAACCGACAAAGAAAAGTCCTTGGTGCTTAAATACTGGTGGCTCAACCCGATCACGATTTTCCTCCCCTACATCTGGGGGCAATTTGATATTATTCCAGCCGCTATCTCAATTATTGCAGTTTGGATCATGCAAAAAAAGCCAGTACTAGGATCAATCATCCTCGGCATTGCTGCTTCATACAAAAACTACCCCCTCATGTTTCTCCCGCTTGTGGTTGTGGCCATCGCCAAAAACTGGAAGCAAGGACTAAAGATGTTTATTGCGGGTATGTTGCCATTTATTATCACGACTGCTCCCTTTGCTTGGCATAGTTTCTTCCGCGAGACCGTGCTAGTTTCCTGGCAATCACAGAAAATGCTCGATTTTATGCTGGGGATCGGGGGCGACATTGGGATCTATCCCTTTGTGATCGCCTACACTCTCATTGGATTTTGGACGTTTTATTTTGCACGGCAGAAACGCGATGTCATCGGTCCAGTTGTCATGTCGCTCCTGCTATATTATGCAACCACCAACTTTCACCAGCAGTGGTTTCTCTGGATTTTACCTTTCCTAGTATTGTACGCAGTAGAGCACGTATCGTTTAGACCCATATTTTATTGGATCATTGGTCTCTTTTTCTTGCGCCTGATTTCACTCCAGGGCAACGTCACGACAGAATTATTTCTATGGATCGCCCCAGCCATCGACGATCTGCCCAAGTCACGTTATCTCGTAAGTCTACTTTATGACATCAACAAAGTGCGCAATATTGTAGCTAGTTTCTATTTTACCACTGCCATTTGGGTTTCAGGCTGGATTGCGACCAAGGAGACAAAATGAATCGAGTAGACGCACACCAGCCCCTATCTTCGCACTTCATCTATTTTGCCAAAGTAGACTCAATTAGCCAATCTTTTGTCTCACATCGTCCAAACTTAAATATAGTCAGTATTTGTCTACGCAACCCGTCTCGCCTGCTCACTCCACTCAAATTTGAGCTCCTAGATTCTTCCAGTCAAGTCATCCGTTCAATCAATTTTGCCGGCGGTAATATCGATAGCTTTGATTGCACCAAATTCCAATTTGAGCCAGTTACCGACTCCAGTGGCAAATCATACATTGCCAGGATCAAAACTGATTTGGCTCAGGACTTAGGCCCAAAAGAAATAGAGAGTGCCAAGTCCGGTCTTTACGTTGAGTCCCATCCAGGTGGCGATTACCTAGGCGGCAACGCTTACATGGACAACGTAGAAACTATGTATGATCTCCACTTCAAAACCATGTATCGTCAAGAGCTTTCGGCAGTCTTTAAAGAGTCATACCAAGGTTTCTTCATCCGTCTCACCAAAGACCCCTTATTTTTCCTAGGGTTTATTTTGATCCTAGGTTTAGTTATAAAGAAATTCCGTAAAGCGAAATGAAAAAATCTATTTGGATTATCGCGTTATCGCTCTTTGTTTTGGCTTTTTCGCTTAGATTTTACAAGTACGAAAACAACGCCGGGTTTGACTGGGATCAAAATCGTGATTATGGCGAGGTACGGCAAATCGCTCGTGGCCACTACGTGATCTTGGGGCCAGTGGCCAAGGGAAGTGGTGGATTCTACCTAGGTTCGCTATATTACTATTTGTTATTTCCTGCTTATAAAATTATGCAGGGTAGTCTTTACGCACTGCCGCTTACTAGTATTGTGATAGATTCGCTCTTTGTCGGTTGTCTATTTTATTTGCTTCATAAAATCATTGGGAAGAAAAAAGCTTTCCTGATTAGTTTGATTTGGGCCATCAGCTGGACTTTGATCCAAGGCTCTCGGGTTTCTTGGAATGTTGCCCTAGTCCCCATCTGGAGTCTTGTGACCCTCTACTCTCTCTATATGGTTATCAAAAATAGATCGCTTAAACATTTTTATTTGCTGGGATTTTTGTTTGGCCTCACTTTCCATATTCATGTCGCAGTAATCCCAGTAATTCCTATTTTTGGCATTCTTTATTTCAAGCATTTCAAGTTTGCTCTTAAAGCCTGGATAACCATGCTGGTTTTTGCGATTACCCCCCTCATCCCCCTGATTGCTTTCGATCTCAAGCATGGGTTGATGAATGCTCATTTACTTCGGGATCAATTATCATCTGTGTCCGCTGCGCGCAAAAGCACCTCAATGTTGCTAAATATGTCGCTGATCAAGCTAGGCAAAGTGGTCAGTGGGATATTTTTGGCCAAATTCGCCGACAATTTCTATCTGGGTTTATTTACGATTATGCTTGCGATCAAATCAACCTGTTTTAGTAAAAATCTAATCTACAAATTGGCGGGACTAATGATCTTGATAGCTACTGCCCTGATCGTAGCACTTGGGGATTATGGATTTCCCGAGTATTATTTTGCGGGCGTCTACCTCGCAATCCTCATCATCTATATCTCCCTGCTTGCCTACATCCCAAAACCTATCTCTATCATCATCATTCTACTAGTTATCTACGCAAACATGAGCAATTTCTCGACCATTCCTAGCGGATTTAGTCTAAAATACAAGTACGATCTAATCGAGTCACTCAAAGAGTTTGACCCCCCGATCGACATCAGTTATCAGTTTGATCCAGGACGTGACGGGGGATTTAGGTACATAGTTGACTTACAAGGAATCAAAACTGATCCTGTGTCCCGTACCAGAGTGCTACTTACCGACAAACTCAAGACTCCTCTGTATATAGG
>JBAQEX010000092.1:0-5683 GCA_049286965.1 Microgenomates group bacterium
AGATTAGTCCTGACTTTTTTGACGTTTGTGAGGGGAATGGTAGTAGAGAGGGAGTCGAGTGCAGAGAGCAGCGTTTTTTTGAGGTTGAGTGAGATGAAGAGGAGGGTATCGGTTTCTTCTTGACTGAGTTCACTCATGAGCTGGGCGCGCAGGCACTTTTGCTCAAGGATTGATTCGTATTGGTGACCAGTGAAAATAGCCAGCGGGGTGATCATGATGAGGGCAACCAACTCAGAGAGATGGGCCAAGTCGGTGAGACTAGTCCCTGGAATGAAGAGAAAGAATAAAATGAGCACGCCCGTGAGAACTAAAGTAGCTTCAATTTCATACAGCATGGCGACGCCAAAGAGTAGGAAATAGCAGAGGAAGAAAAATGGTGAAACTAGCGCTCCAGTTTCGGTGACAAGGAGCAGGATCATGGAAGTAAGGATGGTGATGTCCATCGTGATACTAGATTTGTGGAACAGAGTGGGAATCTTTTTGCGTAAATAGTGCGAACCCATATATAGGAGGATAAGTACAGCAACTAGTTGGAGGGTGTAGGGAGCCAAGTCGGGGATTGAAAGCCAGAAATACACCCCAAAAGTGGAGACAAGTAAAAGTAGGGTGTGGAGCAAAAATTGGGTGGGCATTAAATTTAGCATACAGCATACAGCTAACTGCGTACAGTAATTTGTTGTAAAATGTCCTAATGACAAAGACTTATGTACTAGGTATGTTTCCATATCCCTCGGGTGAGGGACTCCACGTGGGACACGTGCGGATATTCACGGCGTGCGACGTGATGGCAAGATATTTTAGGATGAAGGCGGAAGGGGACAATAAGGTCTCCTATCCTTTGGGCAGCTCGCGCGCCCTAGGATTTCCGACATCACACGAGAGTGTGATGTCTCCTATGGGTTGGGATGCATTTGGGCTGCCGGCGGAAAACGCGGCGATCAAAGCGAAAAAGATTCCCCAAGAAATGGTCCCCCACAACTACGCCAATTTTAAGAAGCAAATGCAAAACCTTTCGCTGAGCTTTGACTGGGAGCGCGAGTTTGCTACGACCGATCCTAGTTATTACGCCATCACCCAGTGGATATTCCTCCAGCTTTACAAAAAGGGACTGGTGTACCGCGAGAAAGTAGCGATTAACTGGTGCCCCAAATGTTTGACTGGACTGGCAAACGAAGAAGTGTTGCCAGACGGGACCCACGAGCGATGTGGCACTGTGGTAGGGAAGAAGCTCTTGCCCCAGTGGGTAATGAAAATTACGGCCTATGCGGAGCGACTCCTGAATGATTTAGATAAAGAAAAATTGGATTGGCCCAAGGGAATTTTGGAGATGCAGCGGAACTGGATCGGAAAAAAAGAAGGGATGAGATTGTTCCACCAGGTAGAGGGGATGGATCTCCAGCTCGACGCCTTTTCGGCTTATCCGATCTGGTGTTTTGCCGATACATTTATGGTCATCGCTCCAGAACATCCACTGGTTAAAAAATTGGTCGAAGGCACAAAATACGAGATAGAGGTGACCGATTTTGTAACTGAGTCGGGTAAGATTACGGCGGAGCAGCGAACTGCGGATAAATTTGAAAAGAAAGGGGTATTTACCGGGAGATATACCAACGATCCCTTTAACCCAGGCAAAAAGCTGCCAGTGTGGGTCGCCAACTTTGCCATGATGGGATTTGGGACTGGTATCATCCGATGTTCGTCACATGACCCACGTGATTATGAGTTTGCACAAAAATATAATATTCCACTGAAAGAAGTAGTGGAGCGAACGGAGCCAAATTTACCAGTTAATGCCCATACCAATGAAGGAGTTTTGAAAGATAGTGGCGTATTTAGTGGAAAGAGTATTACCAAGGAGAGCATTGAAGAAGTCAAAGATTGGATCGAAAAGGAGGGGATTGGGGAGCGCGAAACGACGTACCATTTGCGCGATTGGGTATTTAGTAGGCAGAGGTACTGGGGGGAACCGATCCCGCTTGTGTACTGCGAGAAATGTGGTGACGCAAACGGGGTGGTCGTGCTACCAGAGAGACAATTGCCCCTCACATTGCCTACCCTGGAGTCGTATGAACCAACCGATACGGGGGAGTCGCCACTTTCACGGGTCACGGACTGGGTAAATACTAAATGTCCAAAGTGTGGGGGACCTGCTAAACGCGAGACCGATACCATGCCCAACTGGGCAGGATCGTGCTGGTACTTTTTGGCGTTTGCATTTTGGAAAGATGGTTTTAAGGTTCCGAACTCGGGGCCAGAAAGTTCGGAACCTTATACAAAGTGGTGGCATGAAGAAGCGCTGCCAAAAATCAAAGAATGGTTGCCGGTTGACTGGTACCTGGGCGGAGCGGAGCACGCGGTCCTCCATCTTTTGTATGCGCGTTTCTGGGTAAAGGTTTTACAGGACTTGGGACTGCTGGACTTCCCCGAGCCGTTTTTACGCCTGCGCAGCGTGGGACTGGTTTTGGCAGAAGACGGCAAGAAAATGAGTAAATCGATCGGGAACGTGGTGAACCCAGACGATATGGTGGCAAAATATGGTAGCGACGCCGTGCGGATGTATGAAATGTTTATGGGGCCGTGGGAGCAGTCGATTGCGTGGGACTCCGGGGCAATCTCTGGACAGGTGCGGTTCCTCGGCCGTATCAAGGATACGATAAAGCAAAAGGGAAAAATCGGGGAGCAAACATCGCCAGTTTTGGCGGCCAAACTCAAAGAGCTTGTAGCGAGAGTGGAGGACGGGGTACTAAACCAGAAATTTAATACCAGTATCGCGGGGTTGATGGAGTTCATCAATACCTGGCGTGAGCCTGACATGGTTTTGTCGCCTGAACACGTTGGGATGTTTGCGAGCTTACTGTCGCTGTTTGCGCCCATAATCGCAGGAGAGATATTCAAATCGCAAAGTTCCGAACACTCGCTGACGCAAGGTTCGGAACTGGGGCTGCAGTGGCCAGATGTGAGTCAAATCCAGGGTGTAGAGAGTGTGATGGTCACGATCGCAGTACAAGTGAATGGGAAACTACGGGGAACTATTGAGGTGTCTAGTTCTGAAGCGAATAACCAGGATTTGGTAGTCAAGCAGGTCATGGCTAATGAACAAATAAAGAAATGGATTACAGGAGAGACAAAGAAAACAATTTTTGTGCCAGGAAAACTGGTGAATTTGGTGGTATAACTTGGCTAGATTGGTTTAACTGGTGCTGGACGCGTTATCTCTATTTCTGCTTCGTTACCCTTAACTGCGACTACAACCCCAGTTGCTCCTGCCGTGGCGAATTCGCCCAATGCTACCTCTTCAAAAACTGTACCAACTTGAGGGATCGGAGGAGTGAATGTTTGAAATATTGTCTCTTTTGTTTGTGCCATATTTTTTTGATTCGGACAGGATGTTAATATGCTAATTCTAGCAGAGTTGTCAAATAAGAGTAGTTTTGCTACTGTTTAGGGGTGGAGAAAATCGGTGAGTTTTTGAAACAATATATAGTTTTGATCGTAATTGGAGTGGTGGGGAGCGGAATTTTGGTATATGGATTGTGGAGAGAACTAGGAGCAGAGAATCCTGTTGTGGAGATTATTAAATCAGGGCAGCAAAGTTCCGAACACCTGCTTTTGCAAGGTTCGGAACTCATAGTCGATGTGGCGGGGGCGGTGGAGAAACCTGGAGTGTATAAATTGCCGAGCGATTCCAGGATTGGGGACGCACTGGTTGTGGCGGGAGGACTCTCGGCGGAGGCAGATCGGGAATGGGTGGCTAAAACGATAAATTTGGCGGAAGTATTGAAGGATGGAGGGAAAGTATATATTCCAACGAGGCAAGAGATTAAACCATTTAATCAATCTACCATTAAACCATTGGAGGGGAGTGGGAAAGTAAATATTAATACGGCAAGTTTAGCGGAACTGGATAGTTTGGCTGGGATCGGGGAGGTGAGGGCGAGGGCAATCATGGATAATCGACCGTATAGCAACATAGAAGACCTGGTGAGTAAGGCTAAACTACCTAGTAGTGTATATGAAAAAATTAAAGATAGCATTACTATTTATTAGTTTTTATTTGCTGAGATGGTTGAGTTTGCCAGCCGAATTACCACCAACTTGGACACCAGAATCAAGGGTAAGATTTACCGCAACGGTAATAGAGCAACCAGAATACACTGATACAAATACGATCGTGCGAGTAGGAGTGTGGTACGTCAATTTACGCGGTTATGCGGAGATTATACCTGGTAGTCGCGTATCATTTATTGGCAAAGCTGAACCAAAACTGCTAGGGAACAAGATAGTAAAGATTGTTATGATGGATCCGATATTTGAGGTGGTTGAAGGAAATCGGTGTGAAAGATCATTTGAGGCTGGGTGTATCCGCATTGGGATTTTAAATATGCGGAGAAATTGGGTGGCGATACTGGAAAAGACACTACCCGAACCTATGTCCAGCTTGGCTGCGGGAATACTCCTGGGAGTCAAAGGTCAGATGCCTAGAGATTTTTATGATTCTTTGGTCGCGACTGGCACGCTCCATATCGTAGCGGCGAGCGGGTACAACGTCTCGATTGTGGCCATAGTGATCATGAAGATAATGACAATAATGTTTGGGAGAGTAATAGCTGTAGGTTGTGCGATCCTAGGAATCATGGGATATGTGCTGATTGCAGGGGCGGGAGCATCGGTCGTACGGGCGGGGATTATGGGGAGCTTAACTTTGATTGCTTATTATTTTGGGAGGCCGGCCCAGGCCAGGAGATTGCTGTGGATCGCAGCTGCGATCATGTTGTTATTTGATCCACTGATTATTTTTGATATTGGGTTTCAATTGTCGTTTGTTGCGACTTTTGGACTGCTATATCTGGAACCATGGATGACAAAACTACACTCCCGGAGTGTGGGAGCCCTTCACTCCGGGAGTGTTCGGGGACAATCTGGGTTAGATAAATTTTTGACTGCATATCTATACCCCACACTTGAGGCCACAATCGCCACCTTGCCGATCATTCTTTACCAATTTGGGAAAGTAAGCTATATCTCGCCACTAGTAAATATTTTGATTTTGCCAATTGTGCCGATGATCATGGCGATCACGGGGGCAGTGATAGGAGTTGGGGTGTTTGTGCCTGGGATGGCACAAATCATAGCTTGGGTGCTTTATCCGTTGCTCTGGTACATGGTGGCAGTGATACGATTGTTTAACATATGAAAAACTGTCGGACGAAAATTTGTGACCTCCGGTACATGCTGCTTCGCGCCTGTAATGCCCGCCTTGCCGTCGAGGCAGGTCCGCAAAATTTTATCCGCCAATTTTCCTTTCAATAATTTATGAATAATAAAATTTATTATATGGTCGGGCTGTTGCTGGGGTTCATAATAATGGTAATTGGACAACTACCAGGCGAAACAGCCAAGATGGTGATGTGTGACGTGGGGCAGGGAGATGCGATCCTCATAATCAAAGGTCGTAACCAAGTATTAATTGATGGTGGGCCCAGCAGCGAGAAAATACTATCCTGTCTGGAGAAATATATTCCGTTTTATGATCGGCAAATTGAGCTCATAGTACTAACCAATACTGATAGTGACCATATGAATGGCCTCACCAGCGTACTAAATAGATATACGGTGATACAGTTTGTAACATCCGATGGGGTTCACAACAGCGATGCGCTTGTGAGATTGCAGCAGGCGATAG
>JBAQEX010000093.1:0-10125 GCA_049286965.1 Microgenomates group bacterium
TACATGCATCAAATGGATGTAGTGGCTGTTCACCACAAGGGTTAGTGGCCTCAATCCGACCATATTTTTCAAGGAGTGGGTTGTTGCGATTAATGGGATCAAGGAATATGAGACCTGGATCTCCCGTACGCCAGGCTAAAGATACTAGTTGTGACATAAGCGTACGTGCCTGCATCGTCTGCACTACCTCGCCCGTTCTCTGGTTGCGCAAATGCCACTCTTTGTCTTGGTCTACTGCTTTCATAAAAGAGTCAGTTACTCCTACTGAGATATTAAAGTTTTCAATTTCCCCTCGTTCAGATTTAGCCGAGATAAAGTCCATGATGTCGGGATGATCTACGTTTAGTATCCCCATGTTGGCGCCGCGTTTCTTCCCCCCTTGCATCACTTGCCGCGTGGCTACATCAAATACTTTCATAAACGACACAGGACCTGTGGCAAAGCCACCAGATGATTTGGTGACTATGTCCCCGCGTGGGCGTAAGTGTGAGAAGTTGAATCCAGTTCCTCCGCCTCGCTGATGTACCATTGCCATCCACTTTACTGAATCAAATATCCCCTCCATTGAGTCCTCAACTGGTAGTACAAAACAATTGGCCAGTTGCGACTGGGGTGTACCCGCGTTATTGAGCGTGCGTCCTGCTGGCAAAAACTCTAGTTTTGACATCACTTCGTAAAAATCAGCTTCGACTTTCTTGCGTTTCTCGCTTTTTTCCACCACTGCCAGATTTTTTGCCACACGATGAAACAATTCACTAGGTGTTTCAATTACATTCCCATCCTGGTCTTTGAGTAGATATCTATTTCTCATCACTTTCAACTGGTTGGGCGAAAGGTCCAAGTCGTCTTTAACACCAATAATCCGCTCGACTCTTCGCTCATCGCTTCTGGCTGCTCTATACAAGATATATGCTTTTGCCGTCTTGTAGTGCCCAGCTGCCATCAGTACTTGCTCTACCACATCTTGCACTTTTTCCACCTGAGCAATTTCTTTTTCCTTCAAAGTTTTCTCAACTAGTGCCACGGTGATCTCTGCTAGTCTCTTTGCTTCTTTTTCATCATATTCGCTAGTTTCTTTTCCCGCTTTCCAGATCGCCCCCGCAAGCTTCTCTAGAGAAAACTCCACCTCTCTCCCGTCCCGCTTAATAATTTTTTTTATTTTCATATTTTCTTCATTACCCTATTACCTTATTACTTTATTACTCCCCTCACCCGCATACCGAGTACCCACAATCTATGCATTTAGAACACCCATCTTGTTTATGTAGTTTCCCCCCGCATTCGGGACAACTATCTGAAGTTTGCTGACTAACAGAATCACTGACTTGCTGACCGACTGACTTGCTGACCGACTGACTAGCCGAAAGCACCTGATCCCCCTTGCTCCCATCGCGATAAATCGTGACCCCCTTACATCCCATTTTCCACGCCATCATATAGGTTTCTTTGACGTCGTCTATCGTAGCCTCATGCCCAAAATTGACCGTCTTACTAATGCTATTGTCAAAGTATTTCTGCCACGCCGCCTGGATCTTCACATGCCACTCAGGTTGTATCTGGTGGGTCGTGACAAACAATTTCCGCTCATCAGCCGTAAGTCCAGAATAATCACCCTTGGCAACCTGATCTAAAATCTTTGTACTTTGTACTTTGTACTTTGTACTTAAATATTCTTCAAACACCGGATCCACCATCAGCAATTCTTTAGTTGAGTGATTGGATTTATCATCTTCATAAAAAGTTCGCCGTTTGGTGACCAAACTAAACACCGGTTCAATTCCACTACTGGTATCAGCCAAGATCGAGATCGTCCCAGTAGGTGCAATCATGGTCACGGCACAGTTGCGCATCGGCTGGCCTTTAGCTGGATAAATCGAGAGGTCCCAGTTGTTAAAGTTACCTCGCACCTCGGCCAGCTCAGCGCTAGTTTCAGCAGCCGTTTCATAAATAAATTTCGACAGCTCCTTGGCTAGCTTTACCGCCTCATTAGAATTGTATGGGATTCCCATCCGGTACAGCACGTGAGCAAACCCCATCACGCCCAACCCTATCCGCCTATTCCCATTTTTGACTGTGGCCTCAATTTCAGGTACGGGGTACGCATTTACCTCAATCATATTGTCGAGGAATCGCACTCCCAGCCTCACTGTTTCTTTTAGATCATCCCAGTCAATTTTGCTTTTATTTAGATGACGAGCGAGATCAATACTTGTTAAGTTACACGATTCATACGGGAACAAAGCTATCTCACCGCAGGGATTTGTCGCATCCAGTTTACCAAAGTTTGGCACTGTATTACCCACCTCCGTGTTATCGAGAAACATGAGACCTGGGTCACCAGATTTCCAGGCTTGCTCAGCTATTTTGTTAAACAAAGTTCTGGCTTTCATGCGCTTCATCATTTCTCCATTGCGTGGGTTTATCAAATTCCAGTACTTATCTTCTTCAACCGCCTGCATAAAAGCATCCGTCACTCCCACTGACACATTAAAATTTTTGATTGTTCCGTCTTGATCTTTTAAATCAATAAACTCTTCTATGTCCGGGTGATCGGCGTTTAGTATCCCAATGTTCGCGCCTTGTCGCTTCGCCCCTTGCAAAATCTGTGAAAGCGCGGCTGAGTACGCCTTTAGGAAATCCACGGGACCAGATGCTGCCCCAGGGACGTTCTTGACTTTATCCCCGTGCGGACGAATCTTGCTAAAGTTAAACCCAGTCCCACCATTGTTTTTGTGTACGACAGCCGCGTCGCCTAGTGTTTTAAAAATCTTCCCTATCGAGTCCTCAATTGGTAGTACAAAACAAGATGAAAGTTGTCCAGTCCCACCAGGGTTCCCTGCTTCAAACATGGCTTTACCCGCACACACCATTTTCATTGCCACCATCCGCTCATAAAATTTATTTGCCATCTCCATCACTATCCCGTTTGTCCCCCACGTCACTTCTGGTTTGGCCATATGGTATGCCACTCTCCACAGCATCTCACCGACAGTTTCTAGAGTTTTACCCTCCATATCCGTCCGCAGATAGCGTTTTTTGGCTACTTCAAGCGCATTCTTTGTCAATTTTGGTTCAATTATTTTTGGTTTACTCATATGATTTATTTATCGCACTTACTATACGCGCAACTTGGGCAAGTAGAACACCCCTCTTCTATGCGCATCGGGGTCCCACATTCTGGACACAATTGTTCTGATGTCACTTGCGTTTCTTGTTTTGTTTCATATGGCCCCGATTTTTTCTCTAGTACTACCTGTTCCCTGGATCCCTCTACATAAACCGTCATTCCCTTCAGTCCTAGTTCCCAACCCAGTTGATATGCTGCAGCCACTTCTTCGAGCTTAGCGTTTGGTGGAAAGTTGATCGTCTTGCTAATCGAATTATCTATCCACCTCTGCATCACCGCTTGCATCCACACATGTTCTTCCACGCTCAAATCCGACGAGACCACGCACACTTCCGCTATCTCTTTGGGAAC
Organism: Microgenomates group bacterium; assembly: GCA_049286965.1. Classification (GTDB taxonomy): domain Bacteria; phylum Patescibacteriota; class Microgenomatia; order UBA1400; family UBA12108; genus CAJAUT01. The sequence continues at coordinate 3,479 of JBAQEX010000093.1, forward strand.
ATTGGGGACCCCCTTTAAGCTCCCACCATTCTCTCTGACTTTTTCAAACAATTTACTCCGCTCAGATTTGGAAAGTCCGGCCTTTTTCATGGCCGACTCAAAAAGATAACTCTCATAATACATCTCTCTCCACTCTTTACCTTCTTTCTCTGCTCCCTCTCTGGTATGTCGCACATATGACAAAGCAAACACTGGCTCACAACCATATCCCTCTAGTCCAGAGATTGTGGCGATACTCCCAGTGGGCGCAATCGTAGTTTGGGCGCCGTTGCGAATCCCGTGTATTTTTAAATCAGCAATCAGTTTTTTCCAGTCGATCACTGGACGCCCAAAGTCCGTTTTATGGGGGACCAAGGGTTTGGGTACGGTCCATGTCACATTTTGTGGATCATAGATACTGCCATTAATCCCGGGGAATGGTCCCCGTACTCGTGCTAGTTCAATCGAGGCCACCATACTGTGGTAACGGATAAACTCCATGATCTGGCTGGCCATCTCTTGCCCCTTTTTGCTCCCGTACCGCACGCCAGTTAAATACATCATGTCCGATAGACCCATCACAGATAACCCTATCCTTCTCACTTTGTGCGCCGCCTCCTCTATCTCTGGCACTGCCGAGACATATTTATTGGCATCCACGACGTTATCTAAGAATCGCACCGCCAAACTAACCGTTTCTGCCAATTTGTTCCAATCTACTTGCCATCCGTCCCCTTTAATTTTCTTGACATGCTCTCTCAGGTTTATGCTCCCTAAACAACAGTTTTCGTATGGCCCCAGGAATTGCTCGCCACACGGGTTCGTTGCTTCTAGTTTGTACAAATGTGGTACTGGGTTACTCCGATTGGCCGCATCTAAAAATAGTACTCCTGGTTCTCCATTTTTATACGCACTTTTTACTACCTCATTAAATAATTCTCGCGCCGGAATCATCCGATACATCTCTCCGTTTTCGGGATGACGCAGGGTAAAGTCATCGTCATTTTTGACTGCATTCATAAACTCATCGGTTATCCCCACCGAGATATTAAAGTTGGTGATCTGACCCTCTTCTGACTTGCACCTCACAAATTCCAGAATGTCTGGATGCCACACCGGGAGTACCGCCATGGCAGCGCTTCTCCTACCCCCACCTTGGCCTATCACCCAAAACGCCGTGTCATAAACTTTGATAAATGAAACTGCCCCAGTCGCCTTGCCTTTAGTGGTAGAAATTGTGGCATCCTTTGGCCGGATCCGTCCAAAGCTAAACCCTACCCCTCCTCCAGTTTGCAAAGTCAAAATGGCCTTGCGCAATACGCAAAATATACTATCACTCCCTTTTCCCAGATCGTCATCAACCGGCAACACAAAACAATTGGCCAGCTGACCATACTTGGTCCCTGCATTAGCCATCGTCCGTCCATTTGGCACAAACCTCATCTCGTACAAAATCTCAAAAAATTTCTCCCTGATCTCAATTGATGTTTCCCCACTACTGCGGTAGTTATTTTCTGCCTCAGCCACTACTCGTGCGCTGCGCATCAATATCTCGGCTGGTGACTCAACAGGATGTCCTCCGTCGTCCCGCAAACTATACCTATTTACCATGATTGCGGCTGCGTGGGGGTTGAGTTTAGTTTGCTTCATTCTGCACTTCCTTTAATTTGCTTAGCTCATCGCTAAAATCATTGAGCGATTGGAACTCGCGGTAGACTGATGCGAAAAGCAAATATGCGAGTGGATCAATCTTTTTTAGTCTATTGATCACAAGATTTCCTACTTCCCACGATCGCACTTCCGTGGTTGTTTTGCGCCTTAGTATTCGCTCTACCTCATCTACCATGGCTTCAATCTGTTCCATCGATACCGGTCGCTTCCAGGTAGCCTTCATGATGCCACGCCTCAGTTTTTCCCGGTCAAAGTCCTCTATCTTGCCTGATTTCTTGACCACCTTGATATCTACCCCCTCTGCCCTCTCATACGTCGTAAACCGCTTTCCACAACGGTCACACTCCCTACGTCTCCTCATAGCCCCACCCTCATCAGTGATACGCGACTCGAGTACGTTGGTATTATCGTTATGGCAATAAGGGCACTGCATACTTGTTACTCCTAAGGTTTAAAAACCCTACATATAGTAGGGCTCTATTACCGTACGCCCTACCTACAGTGCTCGTCAACTAGCAACGAATATATCAAATAGGGGCAGATTTTAGTCCCCGCCTGCAAGCCTATGTTCGCAAGTTGTACAGCAGTCACACCCACCATCTTCCTTGTGCCACACCTTCTTACGGTCGGTATCACAAGCTCGGCAATGTCCGGGTTTATATATCCCCTCTAAATATCGCCCCTCAGGTTCCTCCCCACCTGTAGCAGTTGTTATGGATTCTGTAGTATCTGAATAAAAACTCTGACTTTCGATCAAGTTACTCACATCTTGAAATGCAAAATCTCGACTAGAGAACATATCTGATCCATAGGTACTCCCAGACCCACCACATCCAGTCGCCCTAGCCTCTCTCGCTAATGGATTTGTATTAAATGCAGTGCTCACCCATTGATAATGCTTATACAAATCGCCCAGATCCCCAAATCGCACCCCCAAATCTTTGAGTTCGTAGTAGCTCTTTTTCTCAAACACTTTATACTTTATAGCTAAAGCTAAGCGCACGTTTTTATCTATTTCGTTTGTAATCTGTTCCTTGTTCTTCCCTAGATAATCTCTACTACCAGCTTCAAGTGCCATCGTATCTGACATTGCCGAAACAAGCGCCTCCTTGTATTCCTTGGGTCTACCATCTTTGACGGCATAGAAAATGCGAGCAGTAAACTCAATTACGATCTGCTCTCTTCTTTCCTTCGCGTACAAATCTTCTTCCATAGCCAATTGATCTGCGGCAATCTGGTTTATTTCATCCCATGTTGGATACCCCAATTCGTCTGCGATAGCGTCCATCCCCCTACTTAGGTTGGTCACAACCAAAGGGAAAGCGATTAAGCTATTCGCGCTAAGTTCATCTTCGTTAAACATTTTCTTCAAAATATCTTGCGTCCGCTGCACGTCTCCAAGCTTTTTCAGTAAATCCCAATGTTTTTCTAGTCCTATATGCTTTGTGGGTATCGAGTAAACACTATATCTCCAGCCTTTATCCTCGCTAGACTCCTTCATCCACACAAAGGTCACGCTCTTCCTTCTTCCCTCTTTATCAACGTAAAAATCTCCTGGATCACTCGCGTTTATAACTATCGGCAGTGGCTCACCTAGTTCACTAGAATCAATAATGAGATTCACTGCATTCCTAGCTCCATCAAGCTCTTTCTCAAATCTTTGGACCGCTTTTGTATCTCCCCGCTCACTCCAGTAGCTAATGGATTTCTCCATCATCGCTACGTAATTAGGATCAAGAGTTCCATCGTTTCCCACCCACAATCTCTCTCTTCTGGGCTTCATCAACTTTTCCCCAAAAAATGACCGCACGTGCGTTTCCACTTCAGATAAATTGCTAGGATCGTAAAAATCTAAATCAAAATCACTCTCAAATAACTCTACGGGACGACCACTAGTAGACTCTGGGCTCACTCTCAACTCCTTCACTCCCTCGCTCGGGGAGTACGTAGCCCTATATCGAAACCCTGTTTCTGATACGGGGAAAAGGCAATTTGAGAGGAAGTTCCGGACTTTCACCGTTGCGGCACAGTCATGGACTCACACCATGTTCCTTGCACTCTCAAATTTTCACTTATTAACAGCTTGAGTTTACCCCTACCCTAGTCCAAGCACAACTCCTCCACACCAGCTCTTTCCCGCTCAACCTGCTTGTACAAATCGTACACCACATCGTGCACCCTCCCCTCCGTTGACTTTAGGTAATTCTCGACCCACCTCTCAAAATCGGGCGAGTCCAAGTGGACACACTGAGTCCTATCTAGTAGTACTACTGGCTTTAGTTCCATGTAACCATTTTTCAGATAATACAAACCCTTCACGATTGTATATACTCCCCGCTCCACATTCCCCTCTTGTACATACCTCACGCCACATTTGATTCGCTCGTTCCCCAGCAACCCACCTAGTTTTATTTTTTCTACCCCTTTTGCTAAAAAATATCCTGGGATATCACGCGCCACTGCCCAAACCCCACAATTCCCCCGATCTTCTTCATTGCGCAATCTCCTGGACAATTCATTAAACTTAATTGAATTACTAAAGTCGCCTCCATATAACCCCATTTTTGCCATTACTCCAGAGAGTGATGCAGTATAGAGCGAAAACAATCCCACAGCTACGCCTACACAAATCAGGAAAAATATTGCCAAGTGATTTACTTTCATGTGTCGCTAATCTGCTAGTTTCAACCTAAATAATCAGCTATAAACTTAGCATACACCTCAGTTACCTTTTGCAGTGACTCTAGTTCTACCCACTCGCCTTTTCCGTGTTCTCCCCCTCCATCAGGTCCATAACCCATGATTGTGGGAATATCTCTCTTTACCATCATCCACCCGTCCGTTGCAGGCCCCGACACCCGTGCTTCCGGTTCTACGCCGTACACACTTTTTGCCGATTTTTGAAGGCTCAAAACCACTGGATCATGTGGGTCAATCTCAACTGCCGGCACATAAATCAAATCTTGAATCTCGTATGGCACTCCCAGTTTTTGAAGTCTCTCTATCATGAGCAATTTTACTTGCGCCTCACTGTTGCCTGGGAGTAGCCGTACATCACCATAGGCCTCACAACTCGCCGGGACCACATTCATCGCCACTCCTCCGCTAATTTTGGTGGGGAAAGTAAACATCGGCTTACGTCCCTCAAACATTCTGGAAGTTTTATAGGGGATCTCTATGCCCTGGAGCGCATCTATCACTTTTGCCATATCAACTACCGCATTATGTCCCACTTCTTGTTTTTCCCATGCCGACACCCCCGTATGTACCGCCTCGCCCTTGGTCACTATCTTAAATCGATATCCACCCCTCTGGGCGGTGCGCACGTATTGACTCCCGTGCTCCCCTATCACGCATGCTTTTGGCACAATCCCCTGATCTAATAAAAATTGCGTACCATATGGGCTACATGCCCCGCTCTCCTCATCTACCACAAACGCCAGGGTAAGTTTACCTTTTAGTTTAACGCCCGCTTGAATCAAGGCCTTTACCGCAAATATATAAGCCACCAGACTTGCCTTCATATCTAGTACCCCAAGTCCATAAATCTTGCCGTTTCTGATCGCTCCCGAAAATGGCGCAATCAAGTCGCGGCCTTCTGGGGGGATCGTATCCATGTGACCATTCAACATGAGGCCCATCCGACCTCTTTTTTCTCCCCATTCACACACCACATTTGGTCGTTCTTTACTCGCTCCCACATATTTTGGACATAAACCCATACTTTTCAATTTTTCATAAATGAGGGTAGGCACTTCGCCTTCAACCGATTCATGCAACGGCGAATCTTGGGGGGTGTGGGGATTTGCACTTTTTGTTTTTACCAAAGTTGAAAGAAACGCTGTCTCTTCTTCAAAAGACGCCTTCACTGCGCGGGCAATAGTAGAACTTACATTTGTCGCTGGCACGTTGCCTGGAATTGTACACCAGGCGGTGGTTTTCAGCAATAAATCAGCAATATTTACTTTGAGATAAGTGTCAATGCTTTCTCGAGAGTCTCTTCTTTTCCAAGTTTATAAGTATCAATCGCCAGGTCATAAAGTTCGCTCCGCCAGAAATATATGGGGTCATTCGCGCTCAGCGTCCCCGGTTTCACTACCCACTCTCCCCACTCTTTGCTATACATATTTATCCATTTATCCAAATTTTTCTGTTCACGCGTAAATATATGCTCTTTAGCCTCTGCTATCGTGATATCGTCCCGATTTGCAATTCGATCGACCCGTACGCTGTCATCAGAACAATATACGAGTATCTTAAAAGTCCCCTCAATCTGTTGGGCTAAAAATCCCGACAGCCAAGACTCATACACAAATCCCTGCTTTTGCGCAATATCGGCTCGCATTTGGTGATCTACCTTTAGGTCAAAATCGTCTGGATATGCTGTTGCAGAGTGGTGTACTGATTGCTTTGGATCAAAATACCCTTTCTCAATCGCGTATTGGCGCATAAAGTCGCCACCCGAGTGGAAATGAAAATCCAGATGCTTAGCCAAATGCTTACCCAGGGTAGTGGATCCAGCACCAGGCAATCCAGAAACAGTAATATTTTTATATTTAGTCTGGAATGGCGACTTCTGATCTGACATAAGTAACTGAAAGTATATCACGAGGCACATTCTTGTATAATAGATTCATGCCAAAATACTCTTTTCTCTCTATCCTAAACACCAAACTTCAAAAAAGACTCTTACCTCCAAAATATTCCAATCAAACAATCGGCTTAATAGCCCTACTTCTCATTGCAATTATTATTTTCCTTTTTTTCTTTCTCAAAGACCTCCCTTCCCCCACCAATTTGGGCAAACCAAGTTCCTATCCCATCTCCACCAAGATTCTCGATCGCAATGGTGAATTACTTTATGAAATTTACGACGATCAAAATCGTACCCCCATCAAACTCGATGATTTGCCAGGCTATCTCAAACAAGCGACTGTGAGCATCGAAGATAAAAACTTCTACACACATCATGGTTTCGATACTGGGGGTCTCATCCG
>JBAQEX010000094.1:0-3724 GCA_049286965.1 Microgenomates group bacterium
GTTCTGGAGAGGTGATTGTCATGGATCCCTATACTGGCGGTATTTTGGCTATGTCTAGTCTGCCCACGTATGATCCCGCAAATTTCAATCAGTATGATGCTAGTTTATACAAAAACCCTTCAGTGGCAAACAGTTACGAACCAGGCTCTACCTTCAAAGTACTAGTGATGGCAGCCGCGTTCAACGAAGGAGTAGTCAAAGAAAGTGATCAGTGCGATATCTGCAGTGCTCCCTATCCAATCGGCAAATACTTTATCAAAACCTGGAACAATGAATATCGGGCAAATGGTACACCAGAGTCCATTATCGTGCATTCCGACAACGTGGGCATGGTCTGGACAGAGCAAAAGCTAGGAGGGGAGAAAATGCTAGAGTACATCAAAAAGTTTGGCTTTGGCACAAAAACTGGCATCGACCTCCAAGAGGAAGTTGCTCCCGCTCTGCGCACCAAATGGGGTGATATTGACTATGCCACCTCGTCATTTGGGCAGGGAATTGCCGTCACCAGTATCCAGATGCTTTCTGCCGTTGGCGCCATAGCCAATGGTGGCACCCTGATGGAGCCTCATTTGGTCCAGAGCGTGATTGGTGATACAGAAGTCGCTATTCCACCAAAGAACAAGGGTCAAGTTATCTCCAAAGACAGCGCAGATCGCATTACTGCTCTCATGGTCCAAGCTGTCGAGCAGGGAGAGGCCAAATGGGCAGCGCCCAAAGGTTATGTAATTGCAGGCAAGACTGGGACTGCCCAGATCGCGGTCGAAGGCCACTATGACAAAGAAAAAACCACTGCCTCATTTGTCGGGTTTGCCCCAGCCCGGAATCCGCGGTTTGTCATGCTCGTCAAACTCTCCGAGCCCACGACAAGCCAATGGGCCGCCGAGACCGCCGCACCCCTCTGGTTTGGCATCGCCAAAAAACTGCTCCTCCACTACAACATCGCTCCAGACGCATCGTATTAAGGTTGCTATTTAAACATACCCTATAGTTGATTTAATTTCCTGTCTTGGTATAATTCCCCCATTATGTCATTAGAACTTGCTAAACGATCTGCAGATATTGCTGATACAGTAACCACCTCGATGTTAAAATTAGGCTTTATGGATGCTGGAATTTTTGTATTTGGACCATCCCTCAAAGACCCAGCAGCAATCCGCACTACAGGAAATTTTGGTTTTGGGTTAACCGATCCCTCATCTCAGACATCATTTGCCAATCTTAGTAAAGAAGCTGCTGATCAGGCGCGACTTGCCAACTTTGCACGAGGAAAAACAGCTGCAGAACTTGCTGAGTACATGAATACAGGGCATTCAAACGCAAGTTATTATGACATTGATTTAGCTGCAAATATTGTCCCCGCATTTGCCGTTGATGGGAGGTCTGGACTCACTGTTGTATCACTTGTTCCAGATGGTAAGTTGCCAAATTTAGAATCAGCCAAGATTTGTGAAGACGCCATCACTCAAATAGATAATGGTGCAGAACCAACATTTTTGAGAGATGCTGCCCAATTTATCCGGACTTGTATGACACTCCTTGTTGATGCAAGCGGTAGCGAACAAAACACATGCTTTGCCTTGATTAGTCTCCCTAGCATACTCGAATCCATCGCAAGTTCGGGTCCCACAATAGTTTGTTCTCAAGGGTGCGGTAATTTCAAATCCATGGCTGGATATTCGGTTGTGCGCGCAAAGGTTAACGCAGTTGCCAAAACTGGGTACGCATCAGGGGATCCACGTAGCACAAATAGTACATTTTCAAATAAACAGGGTGCGATCCCAATTGAAATAAGTAAAATTGGGGCAGTATATCCCAGCAATTTACAGAGAATTGTTGGTATTGGGGGGCTACCTAAAGGTAATCTAGATGTCGATATCGCTACCCAGGCAATGCGTGAAAAAAGACCACTACTTGTCGCTCACCAAATTGATTCATTGTCCCGACAATATCCTGACAGCAATTAACTTTCACCCATCGTGTTAAAATAATCTACGTCATGCGTAAAATCTTGTATTACCTGAGGTTATATTTGCGTCCACTTGCACCACAATTGCTAGTCAATTATCTATATCATCTCCCCAAGGCTTTTTTGGCATCTCGTCTCTACGGCGATCCTGGCGCAGATTTAGAAATTATAGGAGTAACTGGGACTGACGGCAAAACTACCACGAGTACCCTCATTTACCACATCTTAAAAACTGCAAAAAAAAAGGTTGCCCTAGTTTCGACAGTTGACGCCAAAATCGGGCGTAAAAATTTGAAAACTGGTTTCCACGTCACTTCCCCCAACCCCTTTGCCCTGCAAGCTCTCTTGCGGCGCATGCGTTCGCAAAAAATCCGCTACGTCGTGCTCGAGGTCACGAGCCACGGACTTGATCAATTCCGCATTTATCCGCTGCGCCCCAAGATCGCAGTTTTGACCAATGTTACTCACGAGCATCTCGATTATCACCAGACATTTGCCAATTATTTAGGAGCCAAACTCAAATTATTCAAACATGCAGAGCACGCTGTTATCAACAAAGATTTGCCCATTTTTCAGGAAATCAACGCCAAACTAGAAAAACTGATGTTTTCTACCTATTCCCTCTACGCCGATTCTCAAATGAAGCCAGATAATATCGAATATTTGTCGGACAAGACCATTTTCAAGCTCGGCTCTACTACCTACACGCTTCCTCTCACTGGACAGTACAACCTCTACAATGCGCTTGCCGCCATCTCTACTGCCTTGCTCCTAGACATCGATCCCTCAGACATCAAACGAGCACTGTATAGTTTTAAAGGAGTCAAAGGCAGACTGGAGGAAATTGAAAACGAAAGAGGTTTACACATTTATGTCGATTTTGCCCATACCCCAAATGCCTTAGAAAATGTCTTGACCAACTTGAGATCCAAACTAGGAAACAAAGAAAATCTCATTGTCGTCTTTGGTGCCGCCGGGCTCCGTGACGCCAGCAAACGTCCCCTGATGGGCAAAATTGCCGGGGATTTGGCTGATCAAATCGTCCTTACAGCCGAAGACCCCAGGTTTGAAGACCCTAAAGTTATCGTCAAAGAGATCATGTCTGGGATGAGACCAAAACAAAAATCCAAAGTAACGATCGAACTCGATCGTGCTAGGGCAATCGACTTTGCCGTCAATAAACTAGCCAAAAGGGGGGACTGGGTGGTATGTTGTGGTAAAGGCCACGAAGAATCGATGAATCTCGATGGCATCACCGAGATTCCCTGGTCCGAGCGCGTTGCATTAATTACTGCCCTAAATAAATAAATATGAGCAACTTAAGTAGTACCACCGCGATCATCTTGGCAGCAGGGCGGGGCAGTCGGATGAAAGCCAAAAGCAAAAACAAAGTTGCTTTTAAGCTCAAAGGGCAGTCGATGGTAGCCTACACCGTTGACCATCTATTTGAAGCTGGGATCAAAGATATTATTACTGTTGTAGGTTTCCAGGAGGGATCAGTCAGGTCCGCACTCGGGGACAAAGTGACATATGTCACTCAGACTGAGCAACTAGGCACCGGGGACGCGCTCCGGGTCGCCCTCCCTCTTATAAACCCCGGGGTTGTTAGTGTTTTGGCAGTATATGGAGATGACTCGGCCTTTTACCCCTCCTCATTATTTAAAGACATGGTTGAGAAAAAAGAATCAGAAAAATGTGACATTTTATTTTTAACCATCAAAAAATCCGACCCCACTGGTCTAGGTCGGATTGTCCGTG
>JBAQEX010000095.1:0-1762 GCA_049286965.1 Microgenomates group bacterium
TAGGGCGGCTTTATAGTTATTTGAGATTCCTGTTGCCGTTTATTTGGCAGAGTATTGACCTCACTGAATATGATCTGATTATCACCAGCTGTTCGGGATACATTGCAAGAGGTTTCAAGGTGCGAGATGGTGCTAAAGTGGTGGCCTATTGCCATACCCCGCCCCGCTGGCTATATGGTTATGACACGCCAACTGGCGCACAGAAAAGATGGTGGGGCCAGATGTTTATGTGGATGGTGGGGCCGTTTGTGCGCTATTTTGATTTTACGTCGGCACAAAGAGTAGATAAATGGATTGCCAATTCCAAAGAAGTGGCGGGAAGAATCAGAAAATTCTATCGGAAAGAGGCAACGGTGGTGTATCCGCCAATAGAAATAGGGGCGCAAAGTTCCAAACACTTGCTAAGGCAAGGTCCGGAACTAGGGTACTACCTCATGGTCAGTAGGATAGTGGGGGGGAAGGGGATCGGGGAGGCAATAGAAGGCGCGACCAAGGCAGGCGTCAGGTTGAAGATAGCAGGGGAGAAGATTACACCATTTAAACAATTAACCATTAAACCATTAAATAATATCGAGTATCTAGGACGAGTGGATGATAGTAAATTGGCAGAGCTATATACAAACGCCAAGGGGTTTGTGGCACTAGCACACGATGAAGATTTTGGGATGACGGTCGTCGAGTCAATGGCATACGGCAGCCCCGTTTTGGCATACAACGGGGGAGGATATAAAGAGACGGTAGTAGAGGGCAAGACGGGGATACTGATAAACGGGACAGATACAAAGAGCATTGCAGAGGGGATAGTCAAAATGGAGAAAACGAAGTGGGACCGTGTTGCTATCAAAAAATGGGCGAGCAAGTTTAATCGAGCTAGGTTTGAAAAAGAGATAAGTGAGGTAGTAAATGCCGGAATTGCCTGAGGTTGAGACAGTACGCAGACAATTGGAAGCAGAGATTTTGGGGGCAGAGATAGGCTTGATCGAAGTGAGGGAAGAGAAAATTTTTGTAGGACAACAGTCACAGGTAGTGGGTGAAGTAATCTTCAAAATCGAGCGGGTGGGGAAGTATTTATTTGTATTTTTTGCGTCAGGTAGGGGACTAGTAGTTCATCTTAAAATGACGGGGAGGTTAATTATTAAACCATTAAACCATTTAAACATTACACCACTTGAATTGGATTATGAGACGGCGCCACACACGAGGGTAGTGATAAATTTGAGTGACGGGCGCAAAATTTATTACTGGGATACGCGCAAATTTGGGTATATCCACGCCCTCGATAATGTGCAAATGGCAAAAGCAAATCTAGAGCAAAAAATGGGACCTGAGCCGTGGAAAATCAGTGATACTGACCTACTACGCAAATTGCAAAAGACGGGTAGACCAATTAAAGAAGCGATACTTGATCAAAGTATGTTAGCAGGAGTGGGGAACATCTACGCCAATGATGGATTGTGGCTAGCGGGGATCGATCCGCGACGCAAAGCCAATACACTCAAGCTTAGCGAAGTCGAAAAGTTGCGTGCGAGCTTGATTACAGTTTTGGAGCGAGGATTGGCGACAGGAGGAGCTAGTGACAATACATACCGCGATTTTTATGGTGGGAAAGGTGGGTATCAAAATGAGTTTTTGGTGTATGGACGTAGTGGTGAGCCGTGTAATAAATGCGGGAGGGAATTGAAGCGAATAGTGGTGGGAGGAAGAGGGAGCTGGGTGTGTGAGGAGTGTCAGAAATAAATATATTATCCTGCAGGGTCTGACC